>JAUZRO010000129.1 GCA_030950465.1 Candidatus Altimarinota bacterium
TTTAACTTCTTTTATGTACCAAGGTTCTTTTAATCATAGTGCCTGTAAAAATAGTTCTTTTTCCATTTGATTTTTATTATATTTTAATATATTATATACAAAAATTAAGTTCTACCTAATTGATTTAAGGAAGAGCCTTAATTTAATGATAGCCCTTCAGATATAACTGATCCTATTATTTCTAGTTCAAATGTTTCTGATAATGATATATTGCCATGATGAAATCACTCTATAGAATTTAATTATTCTGATGAAGGTGGATGAAGTTGAATTGATGTAATTTCTGCATCACTTGTATTAGAAAAATGGAATTAAAGTTCTTGGGTAGTTGATACAAATATTAGCCAAACTTCTATAACTACAACTCTAGCTATTTATAATACATCTAATTTAGTTTTCTGAAAATATAGAACTACATTTAATATATCTGATATTGCTCCAAATATTAGTTCTAATTTTATAACAATTTTTTATATTGATGAACCAGAACTTATAATAAGCACTTGAAGTTTAGATATATGAACTTTAAGTAATTGAACTACACAATTTAGTCCACTAGAATTTACTTTAACAGTAAAAACTGTTTGAGCTTGATTTGATTTAATCTTAAATAAAGATACAGGATTAATCTATTCCACAGCAGAGATTATTGATTGGAATTGAACTGAATGAGTATGATTTGAGCAAAGTCCATACACTTCTACTATTAATTTAATTAATACTAATGAAATTTTAGCAACAGAAATAGTTAATGTAAATATAGATTGAAATAAAAATACTTATGTATATACTATTAAATTCTGAGCTTTAATTTGAGAACAACAAGCTGCCTGAAATTATACTTCAAATATTAGTTTTGGGATTAATTTTGATTATTAAAACAAAGTTTCATTTTATAAAGAAATTACCTAAAAAAGTCTATAGAGAAATCTATATTTTTTTTTGACGACTAATATTTTATTTATATACTGGGTGTGTAAAGTATTTTTTAAATAATTATTATGACAGATGAAGAATTAAAATCTCTTGCTGCTTTAAATATAGTTGCAATTGATAGAATTTGAAAACAAATGGATAAGTTTTCTAAAGAGGCAGATAATAGATACAAGGAAGCAGAATTGAGATCAAAAGAAGCAGATAAAAGATCAGAAGCTTTGAATAAAAGTATGAAAGAAATATCTAATAAAGCAGAATTGAGATCAAAAGAAGCAGATAAAAGATCAGAAGCTTTGGATAAAAGTATGAAAGAAATATCTAATAAAGCAGAATTGAGATCAAAAGAAGCAGATAAGAGATCTGATGAGGCAGATAAGAGACAAAAAGAATTGAGTTTATCAATTAAAAAAATGCAGTCTACATTAATTTGATTATGAGTTACACAATGAGATATTTCTGAGGAGTTAATTTCATGAAATTTCCAGAGAGTTTTTGAAGAATTTGGGGAAGAAATAACATCATTTAATGAAAATGTAATAGTATATGAAAATAAAAAACCAGTAGCAGAATTTGATATAGTTTGAGTAAATTGAACAAAAGTATTTGTTTGTGAAACTAAAACTAAATTAACAAAAGAACACATTGATAAGTTTATAAATAAAACCTTGCCTAATTTTGAAAAATATCTTTTAAACAGGAGATATAAATGATTAAAATTATATTGAGTAATGTGAATGAGAGTATTTAAAAATAAGGAAGTTGAAAAATATGCTATGAAAAAATGATTATATTTAATTAAAGAATTGCATGAATCAAATGCAAAACTTCTAGATGAGAGTGTGAAAACAGCTAAAGCATTTGCATAAAAATTAATAATTAAAAAATTAAAAAAATATGAAAAACTTAGTAATAGTGGAATCACCTGCAAAAGGTAAAACAATCTCAAAATTTTTGAGTAAAGATTATACAGTTGTTGCATCTATGGGGCATTTTAGAGATTTGCCAGTAAAAAGTATTGGGGTAGATATTGAAAACAATTTTGAACCTGAATATGGAATAAGTGATGATAAGAAAAAAACTGTAAATAATCTTATTAGTCTTGCAAAAAAGCATGATAAAATTTGGATAGCAACCGATGAAGATCGTGAGTGAGAAGCTATTGGGTGGCATCTTTGTCATATTTTAAAACAAGATCCTTTAAAAGTTGATAGAATTGTTTTTCATGAAATTACTAAAAAAGCTATTTTGCATGCTATAGATAATCCTAGAAATATGGATATGCCTATGGTTGATGCTCAACAAGCAAGAAGAGTTTTAGATAGATTAGTTTGATATAAAGTATCTCCCGTACTTTGGAAAAAAGTTAGAAAAGGGCTTTCAGCAGGTAGAGTTCAATCAGTTGCAGTTAAATTAATTGTGGAAAAAGAAAGAGAAATAAAAGATTTTAAACCAGTAGAATCTTGGAAAATCTCTATTTTTATGAACTGTGAAGTTTGATGAAAAAAATATTCTTTTAAATCAGATTTATCAAAAGTAGATTGAAAAGTTAAAAAATTCAAATCATATGAAGATGTTCAAAAAGTTTTATCTACTCTTTATACTGATATAAATTCTTTAAAAACTTGAGAAAATAAAGCTTGAAATATAGTTCTTTCTAAAAAAGAAGAGATAACTTTTTGAGTAATTGATATAATTAAAAAAGACTCAATTAGAAAACCTTGAGCTCCTTTTACAACTTCAACTATTCAACAAGAAGCATCTAGAAAATTTGGTTTTTGAGTAAAGCAAACTATGATGGTTGCTCAAAGATTATATGAATGAATGGATTTATGAAATGGAGAAGCAGAAGGATTAATTACATATATGAGAACTGATAGTGTTAATTTATCAAGTCTTGCTCAAGACCAATCAAAAGATCAAATTATAAAATTATTTTGAAAAGAATATCATAAAAAAAGAAGCTTTACAACTAAATCAGCAGGAGCACAAGAAGCTCATGAGGCAATTAGACCAACAGATATTTCAAGAACTCCAGAAAGTTTGAAAAATGTACTAGATCCACAACAATTAAAATTATATACACTTATTTGGAAAAGAACTCTAGCTTCTCAAATGAAGGATGCTATTGTAGAAGTGACAACTTTCAATTTTAGCCCAGAAAAAGCTAATAATCAACTTTGGATAACTAAATGAGAAGTTATAAAATTTGATGGTTTTATGAAATTGTATATTGAATGAAATGATGATGAAGATGATGAAAGTGAAGATGAGGGATTATTACCAAGTTTAAAAATTTGAGATAATACTACTTGAGAAGACTTACAAGCAAATCAAGTTTTTTCAAAACCACCAGCAAGATATACTGAAGCCAGTTTAGTTAAAAAAATGGAAGCAGAATGAATTGGTAGACCGTCAACTTATGCTCCAACTATTGATACTATTATAAATAGATGATATGTTGAAAAAATAACTAAAAAACATCTAGGACCAACTGAAACTGCTTTTATAGTTACAGACTTTTTAGAAAAATATTTTCCTAAAATGATGCATTATGAATTTACAAAAGAAGTAGAAGAAAAATTTGATGAAATTTCAAACTGAAAAGAAACTTATGTATGAATGCTTGACGAATTTTGGAATGGAACTCTAAAAAAAGAGCTTGAAGATGCAGGTGAAAATGCAGAAAAAGTAATTGAAAAAACAGGGAAGAAGTGTCCTAAATGTAGTGAGGATTTAATTTACAGATTTTCAAAAGCAGGAAAATTTATTGGTTGTAGTGGTTATCCAGACTGTGATTTTGTAGACCAACCAGAAGAAGAAAAAAATGAAATGAATGCACTTAAGAAAAAATATGAGTGAAATCCTTGTCCAGCAGGGTGAACAATTGTAGTAAAAACAGGTAGATTTTGACCTTTTCTAGCAAGTTCAGATTATCCAAAGGTAAAATGGATAGGGCAAATTAAATCAGACAAAGATGAAATATTAGAAGAACTTCTAAAAGAAAAAGGTTTATTAATAGATGAAGCAACTTGAGAAGAACTAGTTGTAAAAAATTCTAAAAGATGACAATTTTTAGCAGCTAAAAATTATCCAGCAGTTAAAATAGCAAAAAATATAACAAAAGATATTTGGGATGAATTGAAGGTTAGAATGGATGAGAAGGAGGAAAGGGAGAATTTGTAGGGGGAGATGTAAGGAATATTATTATATCTCTTTCCTTAGTCCTTACTCTTATACTAAGAGCAAGGAAAGCTACACTGTACTTATATTTTGTAATTAAAAGTGAGAATGATATGATTTTTTTTAGGAAAGTTATTAGATTATTTTGATATAATAACAGATATTCTTCTTTGGATATTTTTCTTTAAAAGTAGAGATTCAAAAATATATAAACAATCAACTATATTATGGGATTTCTTGTTTAGAATATTTTTTATAGGAATAATTATATATGCATTTTATTTACTATTTATAAATTATATTATCTAAATAATATAATTTTATAATAATAAAAACTGATGATTATGGTTAAAATATGAATTAAAGATGATTTTAAAGATATAAAAAATAAAAAGGTTTTAGATATTAAAAAAGTTAAATTGTTAAAAAATTTATGAAAAGGATATTAATTGTTAAAATACATAATTCTATTTGACAAATACAACTACATAAATAATATGTAGTTGTATTTTATTTTGTGCTTAAAAAGTTTATGACTAAAAAACAAAAAATAATTGAAAAATTTAAAAATAATCCTTGAAGTTTAAAATTTTCAGAGATTCAAACAATATTAATGAATTTATGATTTGAAAAAATAGAGGCAAAATGAAGTCATACAAAATTTAAAAATAAAAATATTAATATTAATAATGATATTATTATTCCAGTACACAATAATGATTGTAAAGATTTTTATAAAAAACAAACTTACAAAATTTTAAAAAATAATTGATTAATATAATATTATGACAATAAAAAATTACATTGAGGTTGATAATAAAAAATATTCTTATTTTATTGAAATTGTAGATAGTGAAGTTAGTAAAATAATTTGTAAATCTGCAAAAATTGAACAAGAATTTTTGAATGAAGATTTAGTTTGATTATTAAAAGACTTACCAAATTTAATTAAATCTGAAAAAGAACATAAAGAACATAAAGAAAAAAAAGAAGATTTTGTTAGGTTTAGGGTTTCAAAAAAAGAAAAAATATTATTACAAGAAAAAGCTAAAAATTCAGGTTTTAAAACTTTATCAGCTTTTATAAAAAATAAAATTTTAGCTTAACCTTATGAAAAAAATACTAAAATATAGAATTTTATTCTAAATATTAAAACTTCCACTTATAAAATCAAGAATTACATAATTACTGTGATTCTTTTTTTGTTTTGATTTTTTTAAAAAAAAGTTATAATAAAAGAATATTAAATAATTAATTTTAAAAATATGAATAGCAAAGAAAGCATATCTATAGAAAATAATAAAATTTCAATACGTTTTTTTGATGATAGGGAAGTTCGTGCTATTTGGGATGAAGAACACAATAAATGGTGGTTTTCTATTATTTATGTAGTTACTATTTTAACAAAAAGTGTAAATCCAAGAAAATATTGGAGTGTTTTAAAGACAAGATTAAAAAAAGATTGAAATCAGTTGACTACAAAATGTAGTCAACTGAAATTAGAATCTGTAGATGGAAAACAATATGCTACAGATTGTTTTTCACAAGATGATATTATAGAAGTAATAAAAAAAGGCTCTTCCTTAAATCAATTAGGTAGAACTTAATTTTTGTATATAATATATTAAAATATAATAAAAATCAAATGGAAAAAGAACTATTTTTACAGGCACTATGATTAAAAGAACCTTGGTACATAAAAGAAGTTAAATT
>JAUZRO010000013.1 GCA_030950465.1 Candidatus Altimarinota bacterium
AATTTTCAATTGTTTTTTTTCATCTGCATCTTTTTTAGCTCTCTTTATTTCATCTTTTTCTATTTTTAATTCCTCAAGCATTCTTGATATTTCTGCTTTTTTTTGTTCCAACTTAGATTCTGCTTTATTTTCTTTTTTCACTTCTAGTCTAGATTTACTAGAATTTTTATTTTCTTCAAATTCTTCATAATTATTATCTTCATTATTTCTTCTAGAATTTATAAAATCAGTTGTTGAATTAACTATATTTTTAGTAAATTCAATTGGAGAAAATCTAAACAATATAACTAAAGATAAAACAAAACTAATAATTAATATGAAAATTGTAGCTCATTCACCAAAATATGTATTTCAATATTTAGAAAAATCAAAAATAGCAGAATAATTTTCTATAAAAAATCAAAAAAAACTTGTAAAACTTATATAAAAAAATATTAAACCCAAAAATTTTAATAAATTAAAATTTATTTTTTCTTTCCATAAAATAAAAATAGATAATAATATTAAAACTGGAGAGAATATTATTTTATAATATTCTCAAAAACCTTGATTTAATATAGAAAAAAGTTTATTTCAAAAAACTGATTTTGTATCTGTTATGATAGATAATACAGCTAAAAATAAAAATAATATTGCTATCATTCATTGTCTATATTCTACAGGAAAATTTGTGATTTTATTTAAAGGTTTTTTTATTTTTCTAACTGCCATTATTTTATTATATTAATAATATTTAAATATACTATTAATATAACCATTTTTTATTTTTTTTCAATATTTTTTAGAATAAAAAAGTAAAAAATAATTTTTTACTTTTTTATTTTTTTCATAACTCTTTTTAATTCTTTTTCTGCAACTTTTGAAAGTGCTGAATCAAAAAGTATTGTATCTATTTCACTTATTTTATTTTTTATATCACCATTTCAAATTGCTCTTGAAATATTATATGTAAAATCTGCATTAAAATCAATATTATTTTCTTTTACTTCTTCTCAGTTATCTTTCTTTAAACTTAAATTATAAAATTGACTTGGTATTTCTAAATTTGTAGTTTTACAGAAATTAATAATTATATCTTTTTCTTTATCAGAAAATTGAATATTTTTTTGTATATTTTTTCAAATAATTGTATTTTCTCAATTAATATTTAAATCAACTTTTCATTTTTTAACATCTAAAAAATCTTTAAATTGAAATTGAACTTCTGCTGTACTTCAGTCTTTAAAAGTTATCATAACTTTTGAATCTCTATATCAATTTGCTCTTTCAGCTTTTTTAAATAAACTTCAAACTTTATCAGATAATTTAATTGACAAAACATCATCTCTAGTAGAAAAATCATTTAATAAAGAATTAACATCATTTATCATATCTTCAAAATCTTCTGAAACAACTGTAGCTCTTGTTAAATCTCAAACTTTTTCTATTCTTCATCAATGTTCTTGAATAGATTTTTCTAAAAATCTATCTGCTGTTTTAATAGGTGCAATTTTATATTTTCACATTTTTTCATAATCCCCATTTTCTCTAATACTTTTATAAAAAGAACTAGCTAATTTTCAGGTTCAATCATTAGATTCTTTCAATCTTTCATCTGCTGATGGAAGAACTTCTTTATAAATAAATTTTTCAAACTCTAATAGTTTTTTAAGAATAATTTTATCATCAAGTGGCAATCAAATTTCAATAAGATATTTAATCAATTCACTTTCACTATCTTTTAATTTTATTTCATCATTATATATTTCCCTAATCTCTTCTAAATTATTATCAATATAGTTATGAATATCAACAATTCATTTTTCTCATTTTTGTGGAATATATAATCTTTTAATATTTCTAAAAAATATTTTTTCTCATTCTTTTTCAAAATAAAAATTATTTTTTAAATCTATAGATTTTCAATTACAAATTCTATTGTATTTTTTATTTATATCCTCAGAAGGACTTATATTATTACTATAAGTATTATATGTTTTTGAACTATTTGGATTAAATGTAAATGGATATTTACTTTCTAATTTTCAATTTTCATACACAATTTTTCATTCTTCATTTTGTTTTGAAATTAATTGTTCTGTAAAACTTTGTGAATAAAGACTTAAATCTTCAATACTATTTTTATTCTTTTTATTATATTTATCTTTTAAATTAATTTGAAACCAAGCAACGATTAAATGAAAATCATTTATATCATTATTAATAAATTCAATAATATTGTCAAAATTTTCAATCTTTTTATCATTACTAAAGAAACTAGTGATATTTTTATATTGTTTAATTAATTCTGTTTTATACTCTATATATTCTGAATATTTTTTATCTAAATGAACTGGAATTTTATCAGCTCAAAATTTCTTTTTATATTCAATTCAAATAAATGTATTTGATAAAGTATCATTTGATTTTATACTATTAATCCTTAATTCAGAATTAAATATTTTATTTCATTTTTGTTTTAAAATAACATTTAAAAAAGTTTTTAATCTTAATTCATAATTAAGTTTATCCCATAATTCAAAAGTTATTTCTTTTGCATTTACTTCATTATTATCTAATCTTTCTTCAAATTTGTCTGAATCAAATCAATCACCTTTTTTATCTTTTAAATAATTAATTAATAATTTATCATTTCATTCTTTAAATATTTCAGATACATCATTATAAGTATTTTTTGTAGTTCAATTATATAGGTTTTTAATTATTGATTCTAAAACTTCTTTAGAAGAAGTATTTTTTTCAGCTAAAAAATTATTTTTATCATAAATTATACTTTCATATTTTTCTGCAATTTGTGCAATAAATATATCATCAAAATTATTTATAATATTATCAGATTTTCAAATAATTCATTCTTTTTGTAAAATATAAACATAAGAAAAGGTATCTATAAATTTTTCCCTAATTGTTGTCAGAGTTTCTAAATTAGTTTTTTCATCTCTAAGAGAATTAATAAAACTAGAAACTTCTTTAGATAAATCAGAAAAAAGTTCTCAAATCTTTTTTTCAAAATATTTATCTATATTTTCTTCATAATTTTCTTTATAATTTTCTTTTGTACCTTTTTGAGAAATAGCTCTTGCATTAACTCTAGAATAAAGTGTAGTAAGATTATTAATATTTAAACCTTTCTCTTTATTTAAACCAAAAATTTTTCATTCATATTCTAAAATCTTATCAATATTTTTTTTATATTCTTCAAAATCGTTATCTACTTCTTCTTTATCTTTTTCAATAAAAATTTGTAAATCTTTATTAGTAAGACCATCATCAAACATAAAAAATCCTTTAAATAAATTATCAAGTTTATTTTTTATAATTAAACTAACTGAGTCTTTATCTATATTATCCAGTTTTTCAATTTCTTTTTGAACTGAGTTAATTAGGGATTTTATATAACCAGAATACTCTCTATTAAATTTATTATCAAATTTATTTCACATTTCAATTTTTTCTATTCAATTATCATCTTTAATATCTATAATTTTATTAAAATATTGTTTATATTTTGGTTCTTTTTTTATTAAACTTTTAATTTGAAAATTTAATAATAATTTTAATTTCCTTTTTAATTTTTTATCATCAAATTGAACAATATTATTTTCATTAATTTTGAATGGTTCATCAGAAAATACTGATTTATTTTCAAGTGCTTTTATTACACATTTACAAATTTCATCCTTAATATTTCAGACTTTTATTTCTCCAATTTCTTCAATTTGTTTATCTCTCTTTCTTTGTTTTAATAAAACTTTAGGTCATCAAGTAGCTGTTACCATATTATGCTCAGGCATTAATTCTTTTATTGTATCATATCATTTTTTAGCTATTTCTATACTACTAGCTTCAACTTCAAAAAATGGAGGTATTTCTTTATTTGTTTTATCTGTATATTCATCAAAAGCAACTTTTACTTCTTCTTTTTTTCAATTAGCATAAACTTCAAATTTTATTTCTTTTCTATTCTTTTTACTTTTCTTAATTATTTCTAATCAATATTTATCTTCTAATTCTTCTTTTCAATAACCTGCTTTAACATCTCTTTCATATTCTATATTTAAATCATTTTCATCTCTTTTCTTAACTGTAAAAACTTCTTTTGTATTATCTGTATAATCTTGAAAGTTAGTTTGTTTTCTAACTCTTACCATACCAATATTATTTTCTTTAAGAATACTAAAATCATAATCTTTATTATCATAATATCTAGTATCTTCTATCCTTCAGTCAAAAATAACTTTTGAATCTAAATCAGAAATTAATTTATTTTGTAATTTATTATGAAATTCTAAGATTTTATCTTTATCTTCTTCTCACTCTAAAAAAACCTTAAATTCTACTTCATTTTCAAGATTATTATCATTTTCTTTAGTATTTTTAGAAAACTCTTTATTAAATTCTTCTATAAATAAATCTGGTCATGTATTTAATTTTTCTAAAGCCAAAATATTTTTTTATTTATTAAAGTTGTAGGAAAATTAAATTTATAAATTAGCCAAGTTCAGTACTAATAAAATCTAAATATAATGTTTGTACTGGACTTTTAATTAAGTCCAGTCAGGAGAAAAAAATATAATTTATTATAACTGAACTTTATTAAAAATGTTTTCCTACAAGTCTAAACTTATTTTACCATAAAAAAAACAAATAAACAAAAAAAACAAGAATAAATTCTTGTTTTTTCTTCTATTGTCCTTTTAACATCACAACATTTTTTTAGCTTCTTTTTCATTAATTCAAGAACATATTAAATTTTTTAAAGCTTTCTCCATTCATTCTTTAATTCATTCATTTTTACCAATTTCCATTCATTTTTCCATTCATTTTTCCATTCATTTTTCCATTCATTTTTCCATTCATTCTTTTAATGCTTGATTCCTGTTAGATAAATCTCTCATTTCCCACCATTGCATAACTTCTACTTCTCTTTTTGAGAAATTGGATTCTTGAACTGTTTCATAGGCTTCCAAAATTTCTTCTATCCTATTTTTTGGTATTTCTCATTCTTCTGCTATTTTTAAAAAATATATCCATTGATCTATTATTCAATCTAACTCACATTCTGTTTTATTAAATTTTTGTAACTCTATAAAATGGAATTCAAAATCTTTC
>JAUZRO010000130.1 GCA_030950465.1 Candidatus Altimarinota bacterium
TATTTTTTTTCAGTATTTTGTACATCAAACCAAAAATTAGGTCTAGTAAATACAGTATTTTCTTCACATTTTTTTATTTCAGTAGTATTATTCATTTTTAAATTATTTTTCTTCTAATTAATATAAAACTCATAAATATAAAAGACAGTATAGTAATTAAGGTATTTATTGCAAATATTTTAAAACTAAAGTTCTTATTTGTATTAATTGGAATAATAGAAGAGTAATTAATCTTTTCTACTTTAAATTTTTTAATTTTTGTAGTTGTCTTTTTTTTAGATTTAGATTTACTCTTTTTAATAGAACTTAAATATTGTTTATATTTATAATTATTTAATTGTGAAATATATTTTTCAGTAATTTCTTTTTCACTTGTATATTTTTCTCAAACTAAAATTCAGTCTTTATTAAAAGCTGAAATTAATATTTTATATTTTCAAGCTACTAAACTATTTATTTTAAGTTCATATTTTCAAATATTATCAGAAGTAGTTAAAAATATTTTTTCTCCAATTTTTATTTCAACTTTAGAATTAGCTAAAGTTTCTCAACTTATTTTTAAACTCTTTTTTTGAAAAGAGACACTATATTTTATATTTTTCTTTAATAATTTTATTTTTATTTTATTTTCTTCATCTTTAGTCCCTGATAAGGGGTTGGGGTTTATTTTATTTTTAACATCTTTTTTAACTACTACTTTTTTATTTATTCACTTTCAAAAAATATTTTTTAAAGTAATATTTTTATCTATATTTTTTTTAATCTTTTCTATATTAAATTTTTTAACTAATTCTTTTTTAGTTTTATTTATATTTTTTGTAATATTTATTTCTTCATCTAATAAATTATAAGCTGTTTTTTTATAATCTAATATTTTTTTTAAACCTTCTTTAACTTCTTTTTGTTGAGCTTTTTTTAATAATTGTTTAACTGTAACTTTATATAAATCTACTTTTCTGTTTCAAAAATCATCAGTTGTTATAAGTTTTACTCTATAAAATCAAGGAGAAAATTTTACAGTTTTGGGGTTATATCAATAGTATCTTTCTCAATTTCTAAAATCCCACTTATAATTAGTTGAACTATTGTAATTAGAAGCAGTAAAATTTATAGAACATTTATCATAAGTTAAACATGTTATATTTTTATATCAAAGTTTTTTATATTTAGTGATTTTTCATTGAACCTGTATTTTTGTATAAGATAAATAATGTGTTATTGTATTATCTACAAAAATTTCTAATTCTCTAAAAATTGTTTTATTATTTTTATCATAAATAATAAATTTAATATTTTCATCAGAATCTTTTGGGATAGTTATTGTACTTGGATTACATTTATTTTTATTTTCTCAAATATCAAAATCTGTAATTATTTCACATTTATATTTACTTGAAATATCTTTTTCTCATTCTTTTGTAACTAATTTTAAATTTATTTTACATTCATCTTTATCAGCTTCACATTCCAAATTATTTTGGTCCATTTCTCTTGCATAACTAGGGCTTTGTAGAAGATAAATAAATTCTGGAATAGTATTGTTTTCTTCTCATTTTTTTTCTTCATCTTGATCTTCATCCTCAACTTCATCTTCTATTTCTTCAAAAATATTTTTAATTAAAATTTCTTTAATCTTAAAATTTTCTATATTATCTTTTTCATATATCTTAATTTCTATTTTTTGTTCAGTATTTTCTGGAATAATAATGGTAGTAGGATTACAATTATCCCTAAAATCAGGTAAATCAAATTCAGCATTTATTTCACATTCAAGTTTACTAGATATATCTTTATCTTCTAGCGTTAAAAATTTAAAGTTTACGCTACATTCATCTTTTTCTTTATCACATAAATATGTTCAAGTACTTGTTTCTTCAATATAACTTGGTCTTTGTAAATCAATTTTAAAATCAGAAATTTCAAAATTAGAAAAAGTATTATTTCAAAAACTGATTTGAGTTGATGAAATCAATAAAAACAAAAATAATAATATTTTTTTAAACATATCTATATAATTAGAAAAATTAAAAAGTTTTTGCTACAAAATTATCATTATTCATAATCATTGCATTTCAATCTTTTCATTGAGTAAAAACAAATAGTCATTGTTTTTCTGCTTTTCTTTCTTGATGTTCTCAAACTATTAAACTTCAAATTCATCAATATAAATTATAATTTTTATATTGTGGAAATAATATTTTAAATCTTGGTAGTTGTATATTTAAAAATTTATCAATATGGTCATCTTTTAATTTATTTTTAACTTCTACAACTACTATATCTTTACCATTTATTCACATTAAATCATATTCTCATTGTAAAAATGTACCATCTTCTAATCTAACAGAATTTTTAAATCTAGTAGTTGTTATATCTATTTTTATTCATTTTTTTGCCAAAATATTTTTCATATTTCTTCTAAATAAATCTACTCAAACTTCTTCCTGACTATTTCATATTCATCCTAATTCTTTTTGTACTTCTTTCATTCTTTTATCAAATTCTTTATTAGATTTCTCTCTTTTTAATTCAGATTCTTTCATTCTTTTATCAAATTCTTCATTTGATTTTTCCATTTGCCTATCTGTTTCTTTTTGAGAAACCCTTAATTCTTTCATTCAAATACTATTTTCTAATTGTATTTTTTGTATTTCATCCATTATATTAGTCATATTTTCTTATTAATTCTTAAAATCTAAAATAAGTATATTTAAAATAAATATTTCGTCAAAATATTTGTTTTAATAATAAACTTGTAGGAAAATCAAAATTTTAAGTCACAGAAAGCTAAAGCATTCTGTTGATTTATATGAAAAATCCAATAAATCAACAAGGTTCCCTTTATGGTCTTGTACACTTTATATTTAATTTTCCTACAAGTTTAATAAATATTTTTTGTATTTTATTTTTAAATTAATATAATATAATTATATTAATAATATTTAATCTAAAAATATGAAAAAGATTTACTTAATAGATGCAAATAGCTTTATTTATAGAATGTTTTATGGAGTTCCTGAAATGGTAACAAAAAAATGAGAATATGTAAATGCTATTTTCTGAATAGCTAGATTTTTTCTTTCTCAAATGAAATATGAAAATCCTGATTATTTAATTTTTGTAAAAGATGCAAAATGAAGAAATTTCAGACATGATTTGGATGAAAATTATAAAGCAACTAGAGATAAAATGCCAGATAATTTAAAAACTCAAATGCCAATTATTTCAGATATGGTAAAAAAGATGTGAGTCCCAATTATTGAAATAGAGTGATATGAAGCTGATGATGTAATTTGAACACTAGCAGATAAATATAATTGAGAAATAGATATTGAAGTTGATGTTTTAACTTGAGATAAAGATTTATATTCTCTTGTTTCAAAAAATGTCTGTATTTATGATACAATGAAAAAAAAGAAATTCTGAATAGAAGACACTGTGGAAAAGTTTTGAGTTACTCCAGATAAAATAATTGATTATTTAGCTATTGTTTGAGATAAAGCTGATAATATTCCTTGAATTGATTGATTTTGACCTAAAAAAGCAGTAACTTTATTAAATAAACTTTGATGAATTGCTAAAATATATGAAACTCTAGATGAACAAAATTTTGATAATCTTGATGAAGATGTGAAAAAAATATATAAATGAAAAAGTATAGAAAAATTAGAAAATTCTAGAGAAAATGCTTTTTTATCAAAAAAACTAGCAACTATAGAACTAAAAGTTGAATTACCTAATTTTGATTTAGATTTATATAAATTTACTCCTGAAGAATACTTAACTCCAGAAATTAAAACATTATTTAGAGAGTTAGAATTCAATAGTTTATTATGAGAAGAATCACCAGAATTAAAAAAATGGGATGATTTAAAATTAGATGTTAAAATTATTACTAATGATGATAAATTAGAAAAATTATTTGAAAAAATAATAGGGCAGACACAAGGTACTGCCCCTACAAAAATTACCTTAGATACAGAAATAACTTCTCTAGATATTATAAAAGCAAAATTAGTTTGAATTAGTATTTTTTTAGATGATGATAATATTTTTTATATAAATAGACTACACTTTTGAGAAAAAGTAAGTGATGAAAATTTAAAAATATTTTTAAATAATTTATTTAATTTAGATATTTTAATAATCTGACATAATATAAAATATGATTTAGAAATTATTGATTTATTTTTAAAATCAGGTAATATAGCTAATGAAGAAGAATCAGAACAATTATGACTTTGAATTTAATTTTTTAATAAAAAAATATGAAAAAAGGAAAAAACTTAAATTCCCCTATAATCCCCTTTCATAAAAGGGATGAACACAAAATAAAATCAGCTGGTCAACAGAGTGGCTTTAGCCCTTTGTGAATGAGATGTTTTTGCCAAACATCTCTACAAGCCTTCACTCTTGTTGAATTGATTGTTGTAATAACAATACTATCAATTCTAGCCACAGTTTGATTTGTAAGTTTCAGCTGATATTTGGCTTGAGCAAGAGATGTAAGTAGAGTAGCACAATTAAAATTAATGTCTGATGCATTAGAATTATATAGAACAACAAAAGATCTACCAATACCAGATGATAAAGTAGATGTAAAAACAGATACAACAACTATTGCTTATCAATGATATATTTGAAAAAATGTTTTAGAAACAATAGAATATACAGAAAGCTGACTTGATCCAAAAGATAAAAACTATTTCAGTTATTATTTAACAAGAAATAAAAAATATTTTCAGTTATTAGCTTTTCTAGAAGAACCAAGTGAAGATATAGCTGTAGGGGTGAACACAAGGTTCACCCCTACAAATGCAACAGATTATACAGATAGATATCCATACACAAAATGAAAAAAATTATGAATATTAACAGATATAAATAATGCACCAATTCAAGAATTACCTGAAATTAGTAATTTAAATTGAAATACTTGAAGTTGATATTTAAATATATCAGATGTAGCTGATTTAGAATTAAAATCAATATTAAAAGATTCTGATTATGTTTCTTGAACATGAACTGTATTTTCACAATTATGGAAAGTAGCAGATAAATGATGAAAATGATATTTTGTAATAGAAAATTTATATATACCTCAATTAAGAGATTGAACTTTAAAATGTTCAACTTGATTTATTCTAGTACCATGAAATCAAGATTGGGATACATATGATTTCTGTGTAGCACAATATGAAATGAGTTGGGAATGATTAATAGATATTGATAATGGTTTATGGGCTATATATTCTTATTCTGATAATTGAGATAAATGAAAAATTGTATCAGAGGCTTGAAATTCACCAATTGCAGAAATTACACAGTTAGAAGCAATATTAGAATGTAAAGAAATTTGATGATATTTGATAAATAATAACCAATGGATGACTATAGTAAGAAATATAGAAAAAGAAAAAAGTAATTGGAGTTCTTGAATAGTATGAGATTGATTTATCTATAATTGAGTATCATGAAATTTACATTGATGTATTGGATGAATTAACAAGACATTATTTACTTGAAGTGAATGTGATTGATGAAAAAATAAATTAAAATTATCAAATTGAAAATATATATATGATTTAGCTTGAAATATTGAAGAACATGTAAATAAAGCAAATACAATAGGTTGAAGTTTATATGGTGATTGAATAAATCCAGATATTTCAGCATGATCTACTTGAAATTATGAATGGGATTCATCAGATATAACAAATATTAAT
>JAUZRO010000131.1 GCA_030950465.1 Candidatus Altimarinota bacterium
AATTAAATCCAGAAATGTGAGTTGAGATAGTTAAATGAGAAAGAGAAGTGATTGAAACAAAATATAAATATCAAATAAGATATGCAATTATTTGAAAAGAAATAAATATTTTATTAATTTATAAATATAATAACATTAAATGAAGATAAAATTTTGTACATTAATAGAAGATAAAAAAAGGGTAGATATGTATCTATCTGTTCTTTTTAAGGATTTTTCTAGAAGCTATATTCAAAAAATTATAGATAAGTGAGAAGTTAGTATTAATTGAAAAATTATTTCTAAAAATCTTAAAATAAAAAATAAAGATTTGATAGAAATTGATATAAAAGTTGAAAAAAATGAAAAGGTTGAAGCTGAAGATTTAAATTTAGATGTTGTTTTTGAAGATGAAAATATTATTATTATTAATAAAGAGGCTTGAATAAATACTCATCCTGTTCCTTGAGAATGATGAAATTCAAATACTCTTGTAAATGGTGTTTTATTTCATTGTAAAGAAAAATTACCTGTTATTTCTGGAGAAGAAAGACCTTGAATTGTTCATAGATTAGATAAAGATACTTCTTGAGCAATTATGATTGCTAAAAATGATAAGATGATGCATTATTTACAAACTCTTTTCAAAGAAAGAAAAAATATTTCTAAATATTATTTAGCTATTGTTCATTGAGTAGTAAAAAGTAAAGATTTTACTATAGAAAGTTATATTGGTAGAGACCCAAATAATAGATTGAAAATGACTACTGTTAATTCAATTAATCCAAAAATTGCAATTAGTCATTGAGAAGTTTTAGGTTATATTCAAAATAAATTTACTTTAGTTAGAATTAAAATTGAAACTTGAAGAACTCACCAAATAAGAGTTCATATGGCTTCAATTGGACATTTTATTTTAGGAGATACAACTTATTGAAATCCAAAAATAAATATTGAATGCAAAACTAGATATCAACTTAAAAGACAAGCTCTTCATGCATATAATTTAAAATTAAAATTATATGAAAAAGATGAAAGTTTTATTGCTCCATTAAAAGATGATATGAAAAAATTAATTCCTGATGAATTGATGAAACTTATATAACATTTACCATATTAAAAAATGGTAGCATTACAGCCATAATTATTGTTCATACAATTGCTCAAACAGCCATAATTACAATTGGCTCTATAGCTGTTGCTAAATTTTTAACAAGATTATCTATTTCTT
>JAUZRO010000132.1 GCA_030950465.1 Candidatus Altimarinota bacterium
AGATTTAGTTTAAATTCAAAACAAAATAGCACTTTATGATATTGGTCAATGTTAAATAAAATGGTTGAACTTTTTGCTTTACCTTTGGAACATAATTGATTTGAACTACCTGATAATATTATTCCTGATATTAGTACATGAATTTTATTTAGTAAATATATAAAATCAAAGAATGGCTATCAAAAAAATGTGCAAAGTACCTAATTAAAAGGACTGATGAATTTATATTACCATATTTATAAAATACTTTTCCAAATATTATTGAATATAATGAAAGTAAAAAAATTTTAAATTAACTACTTTAATAATTAATTTAAAAGTTTTTTTTGATTTTTTAAATTTTTAGCTATAATCAGGACATTATTAGTATAAATTATAAAAAATAAAAAATGTTAAGAACACATAAATGTAATGAATTATCATCAAAAAATGTTGGTGAAGAAGTTGTATTATCTGGTTGGGTAAGTAATAGAAGGGATCATTGAGGGATTATTTTTATAGATCTTCGTGATAGGTATGGATTAACTCAAGTTGTTTTTGATCCAAAAGATTCTAAAGATTCTTGGGAATTAGCAGATACTTTTAGAAGTGAATATGTAATAAAAGCTACTTGAACAGTTAGAGCAAGACCAGAAGGTCAAGCAAATCCTAATATGAAAACTGGTGAAATTGAAATTATTATTAATAAAGAAGTCGAAATTTTGTCAAAATCTAAAACTCCTCCTTTTGAATTAGACTGACATTGAGATTTAGCTAATGAAGAAATTAGATATAAACATAGATATATTGATTTAAGAAGAGCTAAAGCTTTAGAAAATATTAAATTTAGATCAAATTTTGTACATTTTACAAAAAGCTGGTTTATTGAAAAGGATTTTTTAGATGTCCAAACTCCAATTTTTACTGCTAGTTCTCCAGAATGAGCAAGAGATTTTGTGATACCATCAAGATTACACCCAGGTAAATTTTATGCTCTTCCACAAGCACCACAACAATATAAACAACTTTTAATGGTTGGTTGAATTGATAAATATTTTCAAATTGCTCCTTGTTTTAGAGATGAAGATCCTAGAGCAGACAGACATGCTTGTGAATTTTATCAAATTGATTGTGAAATGAGTTTTGTTGAACAAGAGGATATTTTTGAAGTTGTAGAAAATTATTTTACAGATTTAATTCCTGCTGTTTCAGATAAAACAATAGTGAATTCAAAATTTACAAGAATGACTTTTGATGAATCTATAGAAAATTATGGAACAGATAAACCAGATTTAAGATATGAAATGAAATTAATAGATGTAGCAGATATTTTTGCTAAATCAACTAATGAAATTTTTTCTTCAATAGCTAGTGATACTGATAAAAATAGAGTAAAAGCAATTAAAGTTGAAAAGTGAGATGAGTATTTTTCAAAAACTCAAATGAAAAATTTTGAAAAATTTGTAAGACAACATTGAGCTCAAGGTTTAGGTTATTTTCAAATGAAAGAAGAAGGATTAAAAGGTCCATTAAATAAATTTTTTAGTGAAGATGATTTAGCTGAAATAGTTGAAAGAACACAATTAAAAACTTGAGATGTTATATTTTTTGGAGCAGCTGACAAAGAAACAGTTTGTAATTATATGGGTAAATTTAGAGTACATTTATCAGGATTAATTGATAAAGTTACTGATTGAAAATTTATAGATAAAGATATTTTAGCTTTTGCTTGGATTACAGATTTTCCAATGTTTGAAATAAATGAAATTACTGGAAAAGTTGATTTTGGTCACAATCCATTTTCTATGCCAAAAGGTTGAATAAAAGCATTTGAAGAAGAGGATTTACTAAAAGTAAGTTCAGTTCAATATGACCTAGCTTGTAATGGTTTTGAAGTTTTATCAGGTTCAATAAGAAATCATGATATTGCAGCACTTATTAAAGCTTTTGAAAAAGTTGGTAGAACAGAAGCAGAAGTAAAAGAAAAATTCTGAGCAATGTATGAAGCATTTCAATACTGAGTTCCACCTCACGGAGGATTTGCTATCGGAATGGATAGAATTATGATGATTTTAAAAGATGAGCCGAATATCAGGGAAGTATATGCCTTCCCGAAATCAGGTAAAGCTCAAGATCTTATGATGAATGCACCAGCTTTCATAGAAGAAACTCAACTTGAAGAGTTGCATATTGAAGTTGTTGAAAAAGATGAATATTAAAAAAATCTAATAAATTATTAGATTTTTTTATTTTTTTAATATAATGTAATTAATAATAATAATTAATAAATTATATATGTTAGAAGAAAAATGGCTCTTCCTTAAATCAATTAGGTAGAACTTAATTTTTGTATATAATATATTAAAATATAATAAAAATCAAATGGAAAAAGAACTATTTTTACAGGCACTATGATTAAAAGAACCTTGGTACATAAAAGAAGTTA
>JAUZRO010000133.1 GCA_030950465.1 Candidatus Altimarinota bacterium
AAAGAGAAAAAAGTTTATTTAAAACTTTTCTTCTCTTTTTTATATGTTTTAATAGCATTATAATATAATTTATAGCTATTATTTTTTCTAGATTTTTCCTGCTATCACGAAAGGAGCCCATTTTCTCTTGCAAAAATAAAAAAAAAGTTAAAATAACTTTTATATTTTAAAATATAAAAGTTATTTATGGAAGCTAGTTTTTTAACAATTACATTATCATTTTTGATATTACTTTTAATATCAAGTTTTACATTTCTATTTAGTAGAAGGTTTAATTTACCTTATACTGTTATGTTAGTTATAGTTGGTCTTTTATTAGTTCCACTTTCTTATACTGAAACATTTTCATTTATTGACCATTTTAAATTAACACCAGATGTTTTATTTTATGTTTTTTTACCTGTTTTATTATTTGAGGCAAGTTATAAAATAGATTATAGAAAAATGATAAAAGATTGGAGGGCAATCTGATTATTAGCAGTTGTTTGAATATGTATTTCTGCACTTATAATTGGTTGAGCTTTGTATTTAATCTTTTGATTATTAGGTTTAAATATACCATTTTTAGTTACATTACTTTTTTGAGTAATTATTTCAGCTACAGATCCAGTTGCAGTATTGGCAATTTTTTCAAGTATTTGAGCACCTAAAAGATTAGCATTACTTTTTGAATGAGAGAGTCTTTTTAATGACTGAACAGCTGTTGCATTATTTTTAGTAATTCTTTGAATTATAATGTGAGGTTGAATAGTTAATACTATGACTTTTATAGAATGATTTACTTCATTTTTTTCAATGATGGTGTGATGAGCAATATTTTGATGATTAATTTGAGTATTTTTTGCAAAATTTGTTTGAAGTATAAAAAATGCAGAACCAGTTGAAATAATGTTAACAATGATTTTAGCTCATATAACATTTTTATTAGCAGAATTTATTACACATTTTTTACATAACAGTTTGCATATTGAATATTTATGAATTTCAGGAGTAGTAGCAACAGTAATTGCATGAATTGTAATGTGAAATTATGGTAAATATAAAATAACTCCAAAAGTGGAACATACAGTTGAACAAATGTGGGAATTCTTTGCTTTTGTTTCAAATTCAGTAGTTTTTATTTTAATGGGATTATATTTATCAAATATTGAATGAATAAATATTTCAGATTTTATTATACCAACTATTATTACTATTTTAGTAGTAATAATGGCTAGAGCAATAAGTGTTTATCTTCCAATATGATTTTTAAATAAATTTCATTTGTGAGAAAAAATTCCATTAAAATGGCAACATATTATGTCATGGTGAAGTTTAAGAGGTTCTTTAGCTCTTATGATGGTACTTATGATTCCCTGAAAATGAGATGAATGATTTGATAAAATATTAGCATTTCAAAATAGTGTTGGTTGGGAATTTACTTATACAATTAAGGATTTTATATTAATTATAACTATCTGATGTATAATGTTTACTCTTTTAATTAAAGCAACAACTATCCCTTTATTAATGAGAAAAACAAAAGTTTCTGAATTACATAATTTTGAAAAGTTTGAATATTATGAATGAAATATATTAATGCTTATAAAAGTTATTGCAAAATTAGACAGTCTGTATCAAAAATGAGCAATAATTAAAAAAGAATATCAAAATCTAATTAAAAAATATAATAATAGATTAGATAAAGTTATAAAAGAATTTAAAAGTTTTTTAAAAGAACATAAATGAAGTAGTGAAAAAATTATTAGAAGAGCTGTTAGCCTACATTCTCTATGAGCTGAAAAAAAGTTTTTAAAAGAAATGTTTTTATGAAATGAAATTGGTGAGAAAAATTTTAGATATATTTTAAGAAAAATTGAAAAGCAAATAGATAGACTTTCTTCCTGAAAAGAACAATTAAGAAAGGAAAATAAGGTTGATTATGATTTTTTTCAACAAATAGCTTTAAAAGCTTATAAAGAGAGGGAAACTCCATCAGAAATATTTATTAGAAATAGAGCTAAAAGAATTATTATAAAAAGAGTTTTAATTGAATTAGATGAATTATCAAAATTAAATTTATGATTTGATAAAAAAATATTTGAAGAGATAAGACTATTTTATGAAGAAGTTTATAAAAAAGCAAAAAATAAAATAAATAAAATTATTGAAGAATACCCAGATATATCATTAAAATTAGATATAAAATTAATAGAAAAATCTATTTTTACATTAGAAGAATCAGTTATTGATCAAATGCATTCTAAACAAATTATTTCAGATAAATTATATATTAAATTTAAATGAGAAATAGAAAAAGAGTTTTACTCAGATGTAACTGAAAATTTAGAAACCTTTAAATAAAATATTAAATTAAGCCTTAATCTTTATTCATAAAAAATAACAAAAAAAACTAAAATTTAATTTTTAGTTTTTTTCTTTTTCTTGTATAATGTATTAAATTAATATTTAATTAAAAAAATAATGAGTGATAAAGAAAAAATAAATTATTTTACAAAAAGACCACCATTTATAAATAGAGTTGCAGAAAAAAAATATTTATTAGAATATTTTAATGGGGCACCAACTAATATTTTATTTGTATATTGACCAAAATCAACTTGAAAAACAGCCTTGATAACTAAAATAATAAACTTAGAATTAGATAATTCTAAGTTTGATATAAATTTTATAAACCTTAGAATGGTTTTAATGAATAATTTTCAAGATTTTAAAAACTTATTTTTTCCATTAGATTTGATGTGAAAAAGCAAAAAGAAATTAAAATGATTAAAATTAGATGGAAAAGTAAATATTCCATTATTATGAGAATTTTGATATGAATGGAAAAGTGAAGATGAAAATATGATGAAATCAAATTTATTTTGATTAATGGAAAAAAAATTAAGAGAATTAAATGCTAATTGAATAAAACCAGTAATAATATTAGATGAATTTCAATATTTAAAAAATATTATTATTGATGAAAAAAATAATTTATTATTAGTAGAAGAATTATTTAAGTTTTTTATTTGAATAACTAAACAATATAATTTATGTCATGTAGTTTGTCTAACATCAGATTCATATTATATGGAGGAATTATATTCTGATACAAAATTAGCTAATACATCAGATTTTTATTTAATGGAACATTTATCTAAAAAAGATATTTATTATTGGTTAGAAGAAAAAGAAAATATAGATAAAAAAATAGTAAAAAAAATATGGGATAATCTGTGATGAAGTGTTTGGGAAATATGGCAAGTATTAGTTAGTTATAAAAATACTTGAGATTATAAATTTAAATTAGATGATTTATTGCAAGTTAAATATAGTTTAGTTGCAGAATGGTATAATTTATTAGAAGAATGATTATCTAATTTAGATTTAGATGAAAAAGAGAAAGATAAAATAAAACAAAAAATAGAAATATTCTTAAATATTATAGAAAAAATAGTAAAAAAATGAGAATTTATAAGATGAAAAGATGGATTAGCACATTTTGAATTAATCAAAGAATTAGTAGATAAAGATTTATGGTTCTATAATACAAAACAATTAAAAATAACAGCTAATTCAAAAAGTTTAGAAAAAGCTTTTAAAAGATTATTAAAAGAATTAATTAAATAAATATTTAAAATTAACTAAAAACTATGAGAATTTCAAACTTAACATTAGCATTTGGGAATAAAATTGTATTAAAAGAAGTAGATTTAAATATAGAACCTTGAGAATTTATATTTTTTATAGGTCATTCTTGAAGTGGAAAAACTACTTTGATTAGGTCTTTAATTTGAGATAAAGAGCCAATGAATTGAGATATTATATTAGATTCTTGAATAGCACTTTATAAAAATATGAATGAAGATATTTTACAAGAATATAGAAGAAATACTTGAGTTATTTTTCAAGATTATAAATTATTAGAATCAAAAAGTATTTATGAAAATGTAGCTTTTGCAATGGAAGTATGTGGTTATTCTGATGAAGTTATTAGAAGAAAAGTTCCAGAAGCTCTAGAACAAGTTGGATTATTAATTAAAAAAGATAGATTTGCTTATGAAATTTCTGGTTGAGAAAAACAAAGAATAAGTATAGCTAGAGCTTTAGTTCATGACCCAGATATTATCATTTGAGATGAACCAACAGGAAATTTAGATCCAGAAACTGCAGAGGGAATTATGAAAATTTTTGATGATTTAAATAAAGAATGAAAAACTATAATTATAGCAACTCATGATAAAAATATTGTAGATTCTATGAAAAAAAGAGTAGTTGCATTTAAGGATAAAGAAATTATAAGTGATGAAGCGAAAGGGAAATATATTTTATAAAAATAAAAATTTGATTTTAAATTAATGGACACAATAAAAACAAAATGAAGTGATTTTTCCAACTATGATTTTTAGAGAAATTTCTTTTTAAATTTTAATTTTTGAATATATGGAAAGGCAATAAAAGTATTACACTTTTTGATTATAAAAATATAAAATTAAGAACTGTTTTAATTGATGGAGATATTTGGTTTGTTGCAAAAGATATTTATGATATATTTGAACTTACAAATCTAACAGAAGCAACAAAAAAATTGTCTGATAAGAGATAAAAAATGAAATAAATAAAATGTAAATAAAATTGAAATAAATAAGTTATTATAATAGTAACAAAAAAAGAATCATTAAAATATTTACTATGAAGTTTTATAATAGAATACAAGAATTAGAAAGTGAAAAAAATATAGAAGATACATTTTTGGATAAGCTTCTAAATATTTTTATTAAAGAAAATTCTTTTTTTCTTTTGAATGAAAAGAACTTTTTGCTTTGGAATTCTGAAAAAGTTATGATATATATTTCTCAATACTTACAGTTATTGCAATTTGAAAAACTAAAAAAATAGAAATTTTAAATTTTACTTGAATTAGCAATGATAGTTTAGGTGTTTATTTTAAAAAGTTAGAAGTGTATTTTGAATTAATAGATAGGAATATCCCTATTTAATTGAAATGAAGAATTTTGAAGAATTAAAAAACTTTATTAAAAAAGATATAGATATATTTTTATGAATTTCTTTTGAAGAATTAATTAAAAATATTATAATTACAGAAAATATAAAAAATAAACTACCTTTTAAAATAGAAAAAATCTGAAGTTATTATGATAAAAAATGACAAAATAAAGTTGATTTAGTTTGTGTTAATTCTAAAGAGAAAAAAGTATTATTTATAGAATGTAAATTGAATTCAAAAAATATAAATAATTCACAATTAGAAAAATTAAAACAAAAAGTAAAAGATAGTGGGATTTATTTTAGTTATAAAAAATATTTTTGACTATCGAGTTTAGAAAAAAGTGAAAATAAAGTAGATTGTGATTATTCTTTATTTTTAAGTGAATATTTAGAAAATAAATAAAATTTATTTTTAATAAAAAAAACTATGTCTATAGAAGCTTGAATATTCAAAGAAGATGAAAAAAGGAAAAAGGAAATTTCTGAAAAAGAAAAAGCTTTTCAGCAAATAAAAAATCTTGATTTACAAAAAAAGAAAGAAAAAGTTGAAAAACATGAAGAATCTGAAAAAGAACTATTTCAATTAAAGAATTTATTAGATGAATGAAAACTTGATTCTGCTACACAAAATTTAGTAGAAAAAATTGTAAATTCAGAAGTTATTTGAGAAGAGGAAATTAAAGAAATTTTTGAAAAAATTGATGAAATAGAAGATAATGATGAGGTTTCTAAATATTTACCACAAGACTTTAGAATTACAAAAGATTGAGCTGAAAAACTACATATTTTAGCTGATTTTGATAAAACTTTGACTAAAGCATCTATTGATTGAGAAAAAAGACATGCTTTAATTTCTGTTTTAGAACAACAATGATATTTATGAGAAGAATATTCTAAAAAATATAGAGAGTATTTTGAGTATTATCATAAATTTGAAATTAGTTTAGATTTAACTAAAGAAGAAAAAAATATAAAAATGGAAGAATGGTGGAAAAGTGTTAATGAATTATTGATAGAAAATAAATTAAATAAGAATGATATAGAAAAAATAGTCAGTGATTGAATTACTATTTTTAGAGAAGGTGTACATTTATTTTTAGATAATTTAACTGTACAAAATATACCAGTAATAGTAATCTCAGCAAATTGACTAGGCTGAGATACAATAAAACTATTTTGTGATTATAATAATGTAAATTATAAAAATAATGTAAATTATAAAAA
>JAUZRO010000134.1 GCA_030950465.1 Candidatus Altimarinota bacterium
TTATGTAAAGTTGCAAAAAGAGTTTCACACTGATTTTCTTCAAAAGTTATGTATATCAAAAAATTAACTGCTAGATTTTGTTTGAAAAAACTTGAAATTTAGATGGTATTTTTCCTGCTATCACGAAAAGAGCCAAAAAAAATTGACTTTTTAGTATTTTTTTATATGATTTTATCATAATTATATTGTATAAAAAACTTGTAGATATTTTAGTATTATACTATAATATTACATATTATTTTTTAAATGAAAGCATTATGTGAGAAACAATAAAAAATATGTTGAATGGAGCAGGAAGTTTATTAGATTTTACAGGAGAAAATTCAAGAAAAAAATTAGAATCAATGATACCTAGAAGAGGTATAGGAAAACATACAAGATGAATTAAAAGGCATTTTGATAAAGCTTATTCTCAAATAAACAAATAATATGTCTAATCATAAACAAAGTAAAAAATTGAGACAAATTGATAAAGGTTGAAAATTAGGAATAGAAATACAACAATCTCATGAATGAATATTGCCTCCAACTTCTGAATTAGAAATATTAGAAAAATTATAAAAATGAACATTAGATAGATTTTTAACTCTTGCTGAAAAAGATCAAGATTTTTATATAAATAATCATGTAAATATTTTTACAAAAGTCTTATCATCTAATAATAGATGAATGATATTTGGTTTTATTGCTTTTATCTGAATAAATTCACTTGCTGGTTTTATGATACATAAATGATATTCTTGAGAAGCAGTATGATTAATAGTAGCAGAATTAACAGCTTGATTAATTGCATTTTATAAAAAAGATTAATTAAATTAATCTTTTTTATATTATTAAAAAATAAAATATATGCAGAAACAAGAAATTGAAAACATAAATAAATTATCTAAAAGGAAAATAAACTGGAGAATATTATGAGAAAACTTTGTTTTTTTTCATGAATGAGATTATTATAAAATGCCTAGTTTTATAGGAAAACAAATTTTTTATAAAAATAATGATAGCTATGTTCAAGCAAAGAAAAATTTTGAATTAATAAAAAGATATTTCTGAAAAGTTATAAAAATAGCAGATACAGAAATTGAAAAAAATTCTGATTGACACTATATAATTAAACAAAAAGAGATAAAATGAAGAATTTTATCTAAAAAAGATTTAGCTGAAAATTATTTACTTCTTTCACAATTTAAAAAATTAATTATAATAAATGAAATCTTCTGGAAAAAAGAATGAGTTTATCTTGATTTATTATGAAGTGACTTTGCATTAAGACCAAATAGAGTATATAATTTAATAACAGACTGAGAAAAATTATACATATTTGATTTTGGACTTTTTGAAAAAGAACCACAAAATTATATTTTTAGACTTTTTTCAAGATTATCTACAAGAATACAAATACTTGTAATTAAATGGTTTTGGGATAAATAAAGAACTTATAAATATAATTATAATAATAAAAAAAATGAAACTAATAATATGACTTTGAAACCCTGGAAAACAGTATGAAAAAACTAGACATAATGTTTGATTTATTTTTTTAGATAAATTAGCATCTGAAAATAATTTTTCAGACTTTAAACTTGAAACAAAATTTAAATGAGAAATTAGTGAGTGAAGATTTGAATGAGAAAAAACAATTTTAATTAAACCTACAACTTTTATGAATTTAAGTTGAGAAAGTTTAAGAAAAATTGTTGATTTTTATAAAATAGATTTGGAAGATATTATAGTTATCTATGATGATAAAGATATGGATTTTTGAAAAATAAGATTTAGAGAAACTGGCTCTGCTTGATGACATAATTGAATAAAATCAATAATTTTACACTTTTGAAAAGATTTTAAAAGAATTAAAATTTGAATTTGATATGATAATAAATATGATGTATCTGATTGGGTTTTATGAAAGTTTTCAGAAGACAATTTAGATGATATAAATAATGAAATTTATGATAAAAGTATAGAATTATTAAAAGAAAAAAGTTAATCTTCTAATTTATCTAATAATTTATTATCTAATTTATCTAATAAAGTATCATCTAATTCTAATTCAAAAGAATAAAATAATAATTTAGCATTAAAATATATATAAGTTAAAATTATCAATATAACAGAACTTGGAAAAAGTATATATAGTACAAATTCTGATCAATTTAAAATAGTTCAAAAAAAGTTAAAAGTTTTCATTATAAAATAAGTTAAAATATTCATATAAATCAACAGAATGCTTCAGCTTTCTATATTTAATAATATAATATCATAAAAAATAAAAATATGCAAAATAAAGTCTATATAATTTGAATTGGGTGAATATGAATTTCAGCAATTGCAAGATATTATCTTCATATTTGATATGAAGTGTTTTGAAGTGATATGTGTGATTCTGAATTAATTTGAGAATTAAAAAAAGAATGATGTAAAATTATTATTTGAACCTCACCCCACCCCTCTCCTTTGGAGGAGAGGGAGTTTAATTTAGTTATTTATACAGAGGCTGTGCCACAAAATAATCCTGAATTAGTAAAAGCAAAAGAATTAAACATAAAAATTCAAACTTACCCAGAATCTTTAGCTGAAATAGTTAATGATAAAAAACTAGTTGCAATTTCTTGAACTCATTGAAAATCAACTACTACTTCCCTAACTTCATTAGTTTTAAAAAATTCTCCTGAAAATGTTAATGCTGTCATTTGAACAATTTTAAAAGAATTCTGAAACAAAAATGCCTATTTTTCTGATAGTGAATATTTTATTATTGAAGCCTGTGAATACAAAAGAAGTTTTTTGAAATATAAACCAACAGTTGCTGTTATAATAAATATTGAAATCGACCATCTTGATTATTATAAAGATTTGGAAGATTATATTTCTGCTTACAAAGAATTTTTAGATAATGTTAAACCATGAGGTTTTGCAATATTAAATTGAGAAGATGAAAACTGTAAAAAACTATTAAACCTAAGAGAAGATATTAATTATATTGAAATTTATAGTGAATATTATACCCACCCCCAGCCCCTCCCTTGTAAGGAGGGGGGAAAAGAAAAAATACATTTTCCAGAAATAAATATGAAAGTTCCTTGAGAACATATATTATTTGATACAAAAATTGCTTATGTTATTTGAAAAATGGTATGAATAGAGGAAAATAAAGTAATAAAATCTTTAGAAGACTATACTTGAGTTTGGAGAAGAATGGAGATTATTGGAAAAACTCAAAATAATAATACTTTAATGAGTGATTATTGACATCATCCAACTGAAATTAAATTAACACTAAAAGCTCTTAAAAATCAACAAGGTGGCTTTAGCCCCTTGCTTACTATTTTTCAACCTCATCAATATAATAGAACATTAGAATTATTAGAAGAATTTAAAAATTGTTTTTGAGATACTGATAAATTAATAGTTCCAAATATATATGAATCAAGAGACAGTGAAGAAGACAAGAAAAAAATTAACTCTAAAAAATTTGTAGAATTGATTAATCATCCAGATAAAATTGATTGAGAAAATTTTAAAAACACACTTAAATTAATAGAAAACTGGGAACAAAAAAATAAAAATTGAATAATTATATTAATGTGAGCTTGAAATATAGATGATTTAAGAAAAAAAATCAAAACAAATTAATTTGTTTTGATTTTTTTATTTAGGTACAATCATCTCAAGCATCGTCTGGTTTTGGAATACCTGAACAATCTCAATTTCAAATTGGAACACCATCAATTGTATATTTGCAATTATATGTAATTTTAGTCAGAGAACATTGATAAACCCACTCAAGAATAACTTCTGGAGAGTCATTTCAATCTAAATCATTATCATAATCATAGTCAGTATTAGTAAAAGTACAATTATTACTATTAGTACGTTTATCAGAACAACATATAGTTTCTGTTACCTTACATTTTGTCTCACATAATATTTGTTCATCCTCAGAACATGATACAGATGTCTCACAACATTCTGGTTTTTCACCATCTATACATAAAATTCACTTCAATTTTCATGCTGGACATTCCCAATTACAAAAATCTGTACTTGGAAAACTCCAATTATCTTGACATAATTGAGCTTGAAATTCCCCAGTTTTAGGGTCAACTCATGCAGGAGAATACCAATTTCATTCAGGTAATCTATCCCCTTCACATATTAAATCTTCATAAATAACATTTCCAGCACATCACATATTATCTCCTCCATATCTATCTTGAGTTTTAATATAAGAGTTTATAACTATATTTTTCCACATACCATCTCATTCAGTTCCATTTCATACTGTTCCAAAAGGTGTTTCACCTGTTACTTTAAAATTAGGTATAGAGTTATCAATATTTATAGTTCATAATCATGGACTACTTCTAGTTGGTAAAGTTTCTGGATATATACTTGTATTACTAGATAAAGTAATTGCATCAGCATTACTTCTAGCTAAATCTTTTGCAGTAACCTTTAGATAATTCTTTCAATTAACTAAACATTCATCTAATCTATCTACACTAAACATCTCTAATAAACTTTTTATAGATTTTCATCTAATATCTCAATTTGAAGTATCATAATTAAATGTTATATTTTTTATAAAAGTATTTCTTTCATTTATAATAGTAGCTAAATTATCACTTCCAGGAACTTCAAGAGTTCAACTACATTTTCACAATTCTATTTTAACACTTTTTAATCAAGAAGGATCTACATCTACTTTCACCCATAATCATTCTAATAAATCTACTGTTTCATCATCACTCATTAATGCTTTACTATAACTATCACATCATAGATGATCCATTGGAGTTTCTTCTCCAAAATCCATATAATTATCTGTATTGTCAATATATCTCTTTATATTACACCAAGTTCAATCATCACTATTAACTGAATATTCTCTCCAATTAGATGTTATTACAGGTCATATATCATCTTTTTTTGCAACTCTTCATTCTACTGTACAAGTAGTAAGATTGGAATAAGTATTTGATTCGCTAGTAAAATTTCAATATTGATCAATATTGAAAATATTTTTAAATATAGAACTATCATTATTACAAGTTCAATTCGTTCAAGTATATATTGTAGTTCAATTACAAGCTCAATTTTCTTCTTTAGATCAGTATGTTCATGTTTTTGATACACTACAATAATAACTTGTATCATCTGTTAAGGCTCTATATCAACCACTATTATAGGCAAAGTATTTATTAATAGTCTTATCTCAATAATTTATATAAGAAGCTCTTATAGCTCAAGTACATCAAGTTCAAGTACATCAATAAGGAGCACATATATGATCATACAAAACAACTTCAGAATTACATGATCAGTATCAAATTAAAGATTGTTTTGCTATCGTTCAAGGAACAAATCAGGCAAAATTTGTTTCAATATTTAATAAAGATATAAATATTAAACATAAGAATAAAAGTATTTTTTTCATATAAAATTAATTAAATTGTGTAAATAAACTTGGACTATAATCCCACTTTTTATCTCTATCAATGATAAGTGGAAGTCATTTTTTATCATTATCTGTTACTTTTCTTAAATTATCATTATATCAAGATTTTTTAGATATATCTATACCATTAGGATGATATGGTACTTTTCCATTTCAATATTGTGATCAATAAAAACTTTTTGGAACCTCTGTATATCTTCTTAAATATATAAAATCAAATATTTGAGCAATATTCTCGTTACAATTTTGAATAATATATGGACATATAACTTCTTCCTTTCTAGAACCTCATATATTATTCAAACTAATTATTGAACCATATATATAAAGTTGATTTCTTAAATAAGTTTCACTTAAATTATTTTTAGTGAAAAATGTATTATTATCTCCAAAATCAGTATATGATACAACTGGTCATTGTGAAACTAAAAATGAATCTATATTTGTAACATCTTCTTCAATAAAAGTCCATCAATGAAAATCTCATGAGCTGTGTTCTGTATCATCATCAATATCATCATCAATATTTTTTAATCATTGATTAGTAATATTTCATATTAATAATTGTCATTTAGTATTTCATACTGTAGTTATATTTGAATTTATTTTTACTTTTCAATCTTTTATTATTATTGATCTTTTCTTTTCAACTTCACAAGTATCTCAACAATCTATTGTTACATCTCATTTTATAAATGTAACTTTTTCTCATGATATATCTATAGTACAATCATCAATATCATTATTTAAATCACTTATAGTCATAGATGAACACCAATTAATTCATCTACTATATTTAGAAATATTCTTTTTGAATGTTGTTAATAAACTATATCTAGTTAATTTTCATCAAATTACTTCAGAAATATTTACTGATCATTTATCAGAAGAATTATCAGTTGTTAGGTTTGTTTTATCAGAATTAACTAATCAACTAATTCATATTTCAGAAATATTATTTCATAATGATAATGTATTATTTCAAATAGTATATGTATCAGAATAATAATTTCTTGACATATTATATTCATCTAAAGAGTCTCAATCAGAATCTTTAATATTCCTTCAAATAGAAGGTAATGTAATATCTATTCAATTAATTTTATAAGTAAATTGTGAAGCAAATCAAGTTTTTAATTTAGATATATCATAAGTTTTTCAAGCTAAGGTTGATTGTCTAACTTCAACATCTTTTTTACTATAGTATCAAAAATAATTTTTATCCATACTATTTCAAAAAGAAATATCTTTATTAGGAGTTCTAATTTTATAATCTAAAATTTGACTTGTACCATATATTTGTTCATTTTTATTAGTATCATATGAAACTAATAATTTTTCAGTTATAGATACTATATCTACATTACTCAATTTAAAAATCTTTTTTGTATGTTCTATCCATTGTCAATCTATTAATATATTAAAGTTTTTTAATCAATATATAATAGGTGATGCAAATGAAAAATTAATTTCTTGTTTATTATCTAATAACTCAGTAAAACTAAATCAACTTCATGTATTCACACTTCAAGAAAATGTATATTTTCAATATTCATCTAAATCCTCAGCATTATCAAAAAAGTTTAAACTATATTTATTATCTTTATCTTCCTTAATTGAACCTGTATTTGTAATTACATATGGTCAATTTGTAATTTGAATATCTATAGTTTTTTCTTCTCCTTCTGGATTTCAAATAATAATTCATGAATCATTATATTCTATAAGATTTGTTATTTTATTTAATGTTAATTTTGTATCATTATTAATATAAGGGTAAAAATCATATGTTGGTACTCTTGAACTTATTCAAAAGCTATATTTTCAATTTGGTTGTGTTGTTGAGTTTTCTTTTATAATTATTCCAGAAACAATATTATTAATATTATCATCAAACTCTTCGTCATTTTCTTTACTTTCAATTAATACTTGTTTAGTTCATTTATTACTAATTCAAGATAAATTTTTATATAATTTATTTGTAAAATTTATAGTTGATGTTGTTTCCTTTATATCAAGTCATCAATTTTCAAAAGAATTTACAGGTACAATTTTATTATTATATTCATCTTTTAAAGAATATTCAATATTATATTTATCACTTCAATTTGAAAATATTTTTCACTCAGTTTCTGTTGAAAAGTCATATTTCAATGTAGATTTATCATTATTTAAATCACTAGAAATAACTCTAAATGTCAATTCATAAGGTATACAATTTTCTACATTATCACATAATTCATCTTTTTCTTCTCAATTAGAAATCAACTTTGTTGAATATAATCTATATGTTTCATTTGAATTTAAGTCATTATCTACTTTTGAAAGATTTAAATTTAAAGTTCATGTTTGTGTATCTGAATTTCACTCAAATATTAAAAATCATGTAAAAGAATTTGGATCATTTGCTTCTTCAATTTTAAATTCATACTTTATTCAAGAATTATATCATAAAGATAAATCTTGAATTCTATATCATAATTCAAAAGCACTATTTGCTTTTATAAATTTAGAAAAACCTGTTCAAGTTGTTGTACTATCATATAAATCAACATCATCAGTATAAAAACCAAAGCTAGGAGTAGAATTATCTCTAATACCTAAAAAATCAGTTGAGGTACATTGCTTGTTTGGCACACTATTATCACAAATAGTAAGGGTATAATCTCATTTACTATTTTCTGGTATTTTTAAAATAGAAGCAGGATTAAATTCTTTCTCAGCTAATAAAGATGAGAAATCTGTTGAAACATCATAACTTCAAGATAAGAATAAATATGATTTATCAACTCAAGAATCAAGTAGATTTGGATCATCATAATTTAATTTAATTTTAAATCTATCATTATTATTTTTAAAATATATATTAGAAGGAATTTCTGGATTGAAATATGTAGTTTTTAATTTTTCAATAAATCCTGTTATCTTAAAGTCTGGAGCTGTAAAATCTGTTTGATAAATAACCTCATTGTATGAAATATTATCTGCTTGATCTTGTAAAAGAAATAATATGTGAATTACTCATTCCACTCCATATGTTTTAGCTCATGATCCAAATAAACTTATGGATTTATCTGAATCGTAGTATGACGTTGAAGTTGAACTAAATGCTGGTCTATCATTAACAGTAAAACTTAAATTATAATTTTCTGGTGTCATTTCATTATTCACTAAATTTCCATCAGCTTTATATGTCATAGGAGTACTCCCCCCTGCAGGATTAATGTAAATAATATAAGCCTCTTGCTTTATTATTCAAGAACTTTTAGGTATAACTGCATTTGCAAAAGATTCATTCACAAAAGACATTAAAGCTATAATTTTAAATATATACAAAATTATAATTTTCAAACTTCTAATTTTTTTACTAATATACATATTTCTAATATTTAATTAATTATTTATTTAATTTACAAAATTCCCTTTCTTCCTCTTTACTAAATTCAACACATTCTTTTTTACTCAAAATATCTTTTAACTCTTTTTCTAATTCTCTACATCTTGTTATTGTCTCTTCCTCTTTCAAATCAGTACATTTAGTATTTTTAAAGATTAAAAAACCTACATCTGTAAATTTATCCATAAAATCTTCATATTCTTTTGATTTTTTAGGTATTTTAGAATATTCCTCTAAAGTTAATACTCTAACTTTTTTTCAATCTATAACCTTTATTATTCAAATATTCTCAATATCTATATTTTCATCTTCCTTATTGTTTCAACAAGACACTAGAAAAGTAATCAATAATACACTTAATAATATTTTTTTCATTTTTTTTAATATATAACAAATTAAATTACTAAATACATTATAGTCTATTTTTTATTTATATCAAAAAAAAAAGGCTCTTTTCGTGATAGCAGGAAAAATACCATCTAAATTTCAAGTTTTTTCAAACAAAATCTAGCAGTTAATTTTTTG
>JAUZRO010000135.1 GCA_030950465.1 Candidatus Altimarinota bacterium
TTATTTTCAGTCATTTATTTGCTTTAATTAAGTAATTTCTTATACTTTATTAGTATAACCATTTTTTTTAAAATTGCGAGAGATTTTTCAAGAAAATTTACAAAAAAAATACCACTTTTGAAAAGTGGTTGATAGTAACAAAAAAATAAGAATAAAAATAAAAGAAAAAAATAAACCTTTTTATAAATAATAACAAAAAAAATGACAGACTTAGATTTACAAGAGAAAAGAATTGAGAATATTCTTAAAAATTGAAATAATACTTCTTATTTAAAAGATACAGAAACAATTCAAATATATTTTAAATATTTGAAAGATAATATTGAATTGCCTTTAAAAATGAGTTGAATAGAAGATTTTTATTGGGAAGAAAAATATGTAATGTGAGAGTGAAATAAGAAAGAATATGAAAAATTGAAAAAAACTAATCCATCTTATACAGATATATTTGAATTTATTGATTTTGAAGAAATAGAGGATTATGATGAACAAATATTTGTAAAAGTAAGAAGGGAAAGTGATAATAAAAATTTTATTCTTGAATTAGATCAATTAGAAAGTATTGATAAAAAATCTAAAAATTATCAACTTTTAGAAGATTTTGTTACTTGGTTTGTGAATTATTAGACAAATATATTTCTTATGAATTAGTAGATTTTAAAAAAGTAGTGAATTTAATTTATAAAAATATATATGCAAAATATTTTAGATAGAATAAAAAAAGTTGAGGCCTTAATAGATTGAGCTAAAAGTGATTGAGAAAAAAATGCTGCTATTGCTGCAAAAGAAAGGATTTTAAAAAAATATCCTGAAATTGATATTAAAAATAATATTGTAGAATATACTATAAAAACTGCAGACTCTTGGCATAAAAAATTATTTGTAGCAATTTGTAGAAAATATGATATTGAACCATATAGATATTATAGACAGAGATATACAACTGTTATGATAAAAGTTAATGAGACTTTTTTAAATGAAATTTTATGGAAAGAATATCTTCAATATACTGATATTTTAGAAGAATTAGTTTGATGAATTACTGATGAATTAATTAGTAAAATTCATAAAGAAGAAGATGATACAATTTTAAAATGAAAATTAAATTAAATTTTTTAACTAAAAAATAAAATAAAATCATGAACCTAAAATTTCTCCTAAAAATACAAAATTCTTATAAAAAGTTTTTAATTAGTTTTATAGAAAAAACTGATTTTGAACTTTCTTTTGTTTTGCCAAAAATTGATGAGAAAAATATTTGAGAAGTAGAAAAATATTTTCATCTTTATAAAGATTTAGAAAAAAAGTATAAAATTAAATATGAATATAAAAATACTAGAAATTGAGAAGTTCCTATAAAAATAATTTTTGAAGATGAAAAATCATATTTATTTTATATTGAAAAATTAGAAGATTTTGAAATTTTTAAAGAAAATTATGAATTTATAAAAAATATTAATTTTGAAAATATCAAAGGGTTAAAACTCTCTGTTGACAAACTGAGTAATTTAAATAATTGGTTAATAAAAAATATATCAGAAATTTCAAAAAATAATTTAGAATTTTGGAAAGATATTTTTTTAGTAGTAAATTATTTTTTAGAAAATAAAAAATCTAATTTATATTTAAGAGAATTAAATATAAAAGTTCATACAAAATTTATTGAAAATAA
>JAUZRO010000136.1 GCA_030950465.1 Candidatus Altimarinota bacterium
TCTTATATGATAAAATTGATTCTAAAATAAAACAAATGCTTTGAATTAAATAAAAAATCTCTCTTAAATAAATTTAAGAGAGTTCGTGTCAATTTACAACAAAATTGTAAAGACTAATAAAGTAATTGAATTATATCAAAAACTAACTAAAAAGTCAAATTAAAATTTAATAAAAAATTATGAGCCAAACAATAATATGTCCAAATTGTAGTATTTCTATTGATTTAGAACAAATAGCAGATCAAAAGTATTCTGCTATTTTAAAAGAACAAGAGATAAAATTAAAGCAAGAGCAAGAAGAGCAAAGAAAATCTTTTGATAAACAACTTGAAAATGAAAAAATAGAAATGAGAGAAAAAGCAAAAAAATTTGCAGAAGAACAAGTTGAAAAAGAAAAAAAGAAATCTGAGTTAGAAATAAAAGATATGCAAGAACAATTGAAAAAAGCTGAGGAAGAAACACAAATTGCAAAAAAACTAGAATTAGAAATGTTAAAAAAATCTAGAGAATTAGAAGATAAAGAAAAAAACTTTGATTTAGAAATGGAGAAAAAAATATCTGAACAAAGAAAAAATATAGAAGAAACTTTATCTAAAAAATTAGAAGAAGAAAATAATATATTATTAGAAAAAAAACTAGAAATATCTAGAAAACAACAAGAAAAAATTAGAGAAGAAGAGCAAGAAAACTTTAGAAAAAAAGAACAAGAATTATTAAAACAACAAGAGCAAATGAAAAAAGCTCTTGATGAAGCTAAAAGAAAAGCAGAACAAGGAAGTCAACAAATTCAAGGAGATATTCAAGAAGATGATATTAGAGATGCTTTAAAATCAGCTTTTCCAATAGATGCTATTGAAGATATACCAACTTGAGTAAAATGAGCTGATTTAATTCAAACTGTAAAAAATAATATTTGAGTAAAATCTTGAATAATTGTATGGGAAAGTAAAAATACTAAAACTTGGACACCTTCTTGGATTATGAAATTAAAAGATGATAAATTAAAAGTTAAATGAAATATTGCAATTTTAGTAACTACAGTTTTACCTAAAACTTTAGAAAACTTTGGAATGATAGATGATGTTATGGTATGTTTACCAAAATATGTAATTCCTGTTTCTTCAATGTTAAGAGAAAAATTAATTGCAGTTGCTAAAACTGAAAGATCTCTTGAGTGAAAAGATTTAAAAATGGAAATGCTTTATAAATATTTATCAAGTGAAGAATTTTCTGGTAAAATTTCTATGATGGTAGATGTTTTTTCACAATTAAAAATTTGAATTGATTCAGAAAGAAGAGCTATGGAAAAAAACTGGAAAAAAAGAGAAAAAGATTTAGAAAGAGCAACTTTTGCAATAACTTGAATGTATTGAGAACTTGAAAGCCTTATGTGACAAGAATTACCCTGAGCAGAAAAATTAAGTTTAAATATTGGAGAAGAAGATTAAAAAAGATAATAAAAAAATTTACAATTTAACTAAAAATAATATACTAATTTTAGTTAAATAATTTTATTTTATATATTAAAGACATAAATATGAAAAAAATATTAGTTATATTATTAGCTTTATTAAGTTTTAGTTTATTACAAACTAATGCAGGAGAATTAAAATCAGTTATAACTGAAACAGTTTCTAAAACAGCTATTAAAGCAGTTGAAGATAAATATGATTATGAAAAATCTTATAAACTTTTTCTAGAAATAAATAATTTAGTAAAGAAATATTATTATTCAATGGTATTTGATGAATGAGATGAAAGTGAAAAGTATATAGAAATTGAAGAAAAGATTAAAAAACTTAATGAATACTCTAAATTAAATTTTCAAAATAATAGATATTCTAAAGAAGTTACAATTAATGAATTTTTATCTAATTCAGATAATCAAGAAATTATTAATGCACTTTGATATCATAGTATTAGATATAATAGTTATAATGATTCTTCAATTAATAATTCTTTATTTATAAAAGAACATAATATTGATTTATCAAACATTAAATTAAATGATAAAATTGATGGAATATATCTTTGAATGAAAATTAATAGAGTAAAAAAACAAGAAAATGATTATGAATTAAAAAGAAAACTTCCAACTATTGAAAATAATAATTTAAAAAATATCTATACAAAAGATAATTCTAAGGAAATTGATTTTCAAAAGATTGATTTAAAGTCTTTTGATTGAAAGATTAATGTTAATATATCAAAATTAGTAAAAAACTTAAAAAGTGATGAAAGAATTAATGTACAAATAAACTTATATATAAAAAAATGAGATTTTTATATATCTTTTCTTAAAAGAAATATAAATGATTATTTTTCTTTTGATAGATATACTATTAAAAACTTTTTAGATAGAAAACATAGAGAAGAAACTAATCCTAGATGAAATCCTTCTAATATAGAAAAATTAGAAGAAAATTTAAATAATAAATTAAAAACAATTTTTGATAAAATTAAATTACAAAAAACTGAAGAAGAATATATTTCATTTTTAGAAACAGTAAAAACAAAAATAATTACTTTTTCTAATGATAGAGAAAAATATGATAAATTAATAGAAAATATAAAAGATGATAAATCTTATAATATTGCTTATAAAAAATATAAAAAACTTAAAGACCAAGAAAAAGTTGTAAATATTTTATTAGTATTTATTTCAAATGAAATATTAGAAAATACTTTAGAAGAAACAATTAGTGATTTTATAAAATAATAATTAATATAAAAAAATATGTCTAATATAAAAATAGAATTAAAAGAAGATTATCAAGAAAAACTTGATGTTTTAAGAAAAGTTTTTGTTGATGAAAAAGGAACAGAACTTGATAATAATGGTCTAATAGAAGGTTTAGTTGATACATTTTTAGAATTTATTCAATCTCAAGCTAAGGAATGATATGAGCATTCTGAAGAAGGTGGATGTTGTGGAGGTTGAAGTTGTGAAACTAAATAAAAAAAAGAAAAATATTTTATTTACAAGGTACTAAATACCCTTGTTTTTTTATTTTTCTTTTTTTTGTTTCACCCCAAGAATACTTCCTCACTTACGTTCACAGCGCATTTTTTCAACAAATTTATCTAAAGAGCATTTTGAAATATTATTGTTATTACTATTTATAATAACTACTAAATCAGGATATATTTCAAGATTATAAGAATTTCAAACAAATTCTTGCATAATTCATTTTTTTAAAACTTTTCTAACTAATTCTCACAATTCATCTTTTATTATTTGACTACCTCAAATATCAGATTTATAAAAATCTTCAAATATTTTATCAAAATCTATTTCTTTTATATTTCTTTCTATTTTTAGAAATTTTAGTACTTTATCTAGCATAATTTTATTTTTTGTAAATAGGATAAGCTGTATTTATTTTATTTTCTCACTTATAAGTATATCACCAAATTTCAAAACCTAATCCAGATTCTCATTTAAATTGAGATTCTTTATAAAAATATTTATTTTCCCAGGCATTTAATATAGCTCTTTCAACTTCTTTTTTACTTAAATTATCTGGGAAAATACTAGAAAATTTATTTTTAAATATTTTATTTTTTATATGATATACTTCTATTTTTGCAGTATAAACTCAAAATTTATTTTTATTTTCAGTTTCTAAAACATTAATAGTTTCAGGAATTTTTCAATCAATTTTAGAATGAAATCAAGTAGGTTTTCAACGACTATTTATTTCTCCACAAAATATATGAGTTTCATTAATTTGAGGTTTTGTATCTGACCAGATTTTATAATAATATCATTTATCTATAAATTGCTGACAAAAATTAGTTTGGTCTACTTCTTTCAAAGGGCTAAAGCCCTCTTTTGAAATTTCTTTTATTTTTGTATATTTTTTATCTTCTGAGAAATTATTTATATAATAAAAAAATCAAATTAATAAAGTAAGTCAGATTATTTTAAGAAAATTTAACATTATTTTTATAATTATTTTTTATATTTATTTTATTATATAAGAAAATTACATTTTATCAAAAAAATAAATTATAACTTTTAAAATAATTTAGATGTTATATAGAAAAGAGAATAAACTAAGAACACTAGTCTTGACAAAAGCAAAAGATAGTTTTAATTATCTTTTGCTTTTTTATTTTTATTAATTATACTCTTGCAGTATTATTTATAATTAAACAAAAAACAAAAATATGACAAATGTTGAACTAAGCTTCAAAGATTTAGGTTTAAGCCCTGAATTATTAGAAGCGATTGCGCAAAAAGGTTATGAAACACCTTCTCCTATACAAGCAGGAGTTATACCATTATTATTAAATGGTGATAAAGATATTGTTGGACAAGCAGCTACTGGTACAGGTAAAACAGCTGCATTTGGGTTACCTTTACTTGATAGACTTGATTCAAGCCTTCAACAAACTCAATCAATAATTATGACACCAACTAGAGAGTTGGCTATACAAATTGCTGATGAATTAAAATCATTTGCTTTAAGAAAAAAGTTTACTATGAGTTTATTATATGGTGGACAATCATATAATACTGAAATAGCTGCATTAAGAAGAAAACCTCAAATAGTTGTTGGTACTCCTTGAAGAATAAAAGATCATTTAAATAAAAAAAGATTAGATATTTCTAAAATTAATTACTTTATTTTAGATGAGGCTGATGAAATGTTGAATGTTGGTTTTAAAGAAGAAATTGATGAAATTTTACAAACTACTCCAGAAAATAAAAAATTCTTACTTTTTTCTGCTACTATGCCAAAAGAAATTTTGAATATTGCAAAAAAATATATGGGGGATTATGATTTAGTTTCTGTTAAATCTAAAGAATTAACAAATGTAAATATTACTCAAAAATATTATAATGTAGATAATCATAATAAATTTGAAGCTCTTTGTAGAGTTATAGAAATTGAAAAACCAGAAAATTTTTATGCAATTATTTTCTGTCAAAGAAAAGTTGATGTTGATGAAGTAAATTCTAATTTAATTGCTAAGGGTTATAAATCTGTTGCAATTCATGGTGATGTTGATCAAAAACAAAGAGAAAGAACTTTGAATAAATTTAAAAAAGGTGATGTTAAAATTTTAGTTGCTACTGATGTTGCTGCTAGATGAATTGATGTTCCTAATTTATCACATGTAGTTAATTATTCACTTCCAGATAATCCTGAAACTTATACTCATAGAATAGGTAGAACAGGAAGAGCAGGTAAAGATGGTATTGCTATTTCATTTGTTTCAAGAAATGATAAAAGAAAACTATTCTATATTGAGAATATTATCAAAAAAAGAATTGATAAACATGAATTACCTCAAGTTTCAGAATTAATTGAAATAAAAAAACAAAGAGCTTTAGAAAAAACAAGAAATTTTATTGAACTTTGAGAATTAGAAGATTATCATGATATGGCAAAAGAATTATTAACACTAGGTTCTGCTGAAGATGTAGTTTCTGCTGTTCTTAAAAAACTTTATAATAATGAATTTAACAAAGATAATTATAGAGATTTAACTTCAAGTGGTTGAAGAGGAATGGCTGCAAATGGTGAAGTTAGATTATTTATTGCTAGAGGTAAATTAGATAATTTAAATACTCCTGCTGATTTAAAAGAATTTTTAGAAAATCAAACTGGAATTAAACTTGCTAAACATAGTAATGAAAAAGTTTTAGATAAATTTTCTTATATAAATCTTCCTGAAAAAGAAGCAACTCTTATAATGAAACATTTTAAAGATGCTAATTCAGAAAGACCAATAGTTGTTAAAGCTAAAGAAAATAGGGATTCAGGTGGAGGTTCTAGATGAGGTTATGGTGGTTGAAGAAGTGGAGGATGATATAGAGGTTGAAATTCTTCTGGAGGTGGTTACAGATGAGGAAACTCAGGTGGCTGATACAGAGGTTGAAGAAGTGGTTCAGGATGAGGAGGATGATATAGAGGAAATTCAGATAGAAGAAGTTCTGGAGGAAGTTCAAGTGGAGGTTGATATAGAGGAAACAGAAGTTCTTCATCTAGCTCAAGCTCTTCTTCAAGAAGTTCTGGAGGAAGTAGATATTAAGAAAACAAAAAAAAGCAATAATTTTAATTATTGCTTTTTTTATGTTTTAATTAAATTTTTACTTTAATTATTGTTCAATCTTTTTTTGTAAATTTCCCCATTATTAGAAAAATTCAATCAATTAACCACCAAATTCATAAACCACCTAATGTTAAAATCATTAAAATTCAAGTTATAATTTTACCATTATAAAATCTGTGAATTCATAACATTCCTAGTAAAAACCATAAAACCATTGTCATAATCCAATCTTGATTGAATTTTTTTTCTGCTGTATTTTCCATTATTTGAAAATTATTTTTATAAAATATTTTGACAAACTTTATTTTGTCAGAACAATCATATCATATCAGAAATGTCAAATTTTTGTGGCTCTTTTCGTGATAGCAGGAAAAATACCATCTAAATTTCAAGTTTTTTCAAACAAAATCTAGCAGTTAATTTTTTGATATACATAACTTTTGAAGAAAATCAGTGTGAAACTCTTTTTGCAACTTTACATAAATTAT
>JAUZRO010000137.1 GCA_030950465.1 Candidatus Altimarinota bacterium
TGAACCTATAATATGAGATTATAATTTTCATATAAAATCATCAACTTGAACTATTATTTCTGATTTTAAATGAGCTTTAAAAGAGAGTTCAGATAATTCAGAAGAAGATTATAAACTATGTTTAGATTCTAGTAATACTTATATTTATTGTACTTGATGAGCTTGAGAAAAAGAAACTAATTTTTATAAATATATTGAAATTCAACAATTAAAAGATAGTTCTTGAGTAGATATAGAGAATTCTTTTAAAATAAACTCAGTAGTTTATTGGAATTTAAAATGAATTCACAAAGTAGAAGTTCCCACAATTTTAACAGATTATAAAAGATTATAAAAGGAAAACTTATAATAACTCAAACCCCCTATGGGTACTCTCTCTTTACAAGAGAAAGATGTACTAATTTTATTAAAAAAATGAAAAAAAATAAACAAAATAAACAAGCTTTTACATTAGTAGAAATATTAATTTCTATAACTATTTTTTCTATTATCATGGTTTCTGTTATGATGATTTATGTTACAGCAACTGATATTTCTAAAAAATATGATATTAACAGAGAAATGAGAAATAATATTAAATCTGTAGTTGAAGATATTGCAGAAGAAGTTAGAAAACATGATATAGAATGAGTAAAAAGTGATTATATATGAGATTTTAATTTTACTAATATTAGCTGAACTAGATTAAAAGTACAAAATTGACCAGAATATAGGTTAGTTAAATCTGAATCAACTTTAACTTGTGAAGATATTAAAAACATATGTAGTATTGTTAAATATGATAATTCTTGAAATGAAATTTGACCATTATCTAATTCAAAAATTTCTTTTACTAATTTAAGTTTTAATATTAGTTGAGAAGATGCAATCCCAAAGGTTACTTTGAAATTTGTTGCTAGAGCAGCTGTAAAGGCTTGAATAAGATCAGAGTTAGCTGAAAAAACTAAATTAATTTTTCAAACTACAATTAGTGAAAGGGCTTTAAAAGTTAAATAAAAAAAATATTTATTAGTATTCTAATAAATATTTTTTTTCTTCTTCATCTATAATTATTATTTTTTCATTTTCTAAATAAATATTTTTTATTTCAAAATTTGGTTTATACAAAATTCTTTTTATAGATTTTTTAGGATTATATAAAACTATTAAATCTCATGAATATTGAGAATAATTAAAATTAGTTTTTCTTGATTTATCTTTAGATTTTATTATTCAAATATAATTATAATTATTTATTATAAAGTCTGAAAAAGTAGGGAAGTATTCTACTTTTTTATTTTTTAAAATAAAAGTTCATTTTTCAGTAATAAAGTGAATTTTAGAATTTATTTTTTTTGCATAAAGTATTTCTATATTTAAATTATTTTTTTCTAAATTAGAAATTTTATTATTATAAATATAATTTGAAATATTAGAATTATTTTTTATTAAATTTATTAAAAATAAATTTTCATCTCAAATAATTTCTGAAACTTGAATATATTTTAAATTATTAATTTTCAATATTTTTGAAACTTTATTTTTTATTTTTAATATATTTTTATTTTTTAATTCAGCTTTTTCTTCTTCAGTTAATGATAATATACTATTGTTAGATTTTTGCTCTTTTTTTATTAAAACTAAAGTAGCTTTTTTAATATTTATTTTTTTAATATTTTCTATATTTTTTGTTTTTATATTAATATTATTATTTTTATTATTTTCTACTCAATAATAATAAAATAATCATAATATTATAAAAAATAATATTATTAATAATCAGATTAATCTATTGCTCATTTTTTATTCTTAAATATTAAATTTTATTTATCTTCTTTTTGATTCATAAATTATCTTTTAATAATATATTTCAACTTTCATTTAAAATATTTGAAATTAGTTTATCTCAATATTCTAGTCTATTATAGAAATCTTCTACAGAAATAATAGCATATTTTACTTTTCTATTATAAAAAACACCAGATAAAAATTCAGTAAATTCAATTCTATCAATTTCTCATATTAAAAATATATCAAGTATAGA
>JAUZRO010000138.1 GCA_030950465.1 Candidatus Altimarinota bacterium
GGAAGAACCAAGTGAAGATGTAGTTGCAAGGGTGAATACAAGATTCACCCCTACAAATGCAATAGATTATACAGATAGATTTCCAAAAACAACAGGTAAAAAATTATGAATATTAACAAATATAAATAATACACCAATACAAGAACTAACAGTAATTATTTGAAGTTGAAGTTTGAATATAGAAACTACAACTGATAATTATATAGCAATATTTAAAGATGAAAACACACTAAAATGAACTTGATCTATATTATTAGGTTTAGAATGAGTATCTAAACTTTGATGAAATTTAACAAAAGCAGAATGAAAAAATTGTAAAGAAATACAAGATAAATATGGAAAACTAATAGATTGAGTATATAATATAAAACCTGATTGAGAAGAATTTCAAGTTTATTGTGATATGACTACTGATTGAGGTGGTTGGACTTTAGTTATGAGATGAAATTGAGATACTGATATATTTAATTATGATTCAATTTATTGGATAGAAAATAATACTTACAATGAAAAAGATATTTATAATAATAATTCATCTATAAAATTAAATAGTTATAATCTTTTGTCATTTAATTCAATTTTATTATGAATGAATGTAAATAATAAAATGAAAAAATTGATAATTAATAAAGATTCAACATCATTTTTAGAATTAATAAAAAACTGATGAAAAATAAATACAAATTTATGAAGAAATAAATGGTTAAATTTAATTGATAATATATTAGTTCTAAATAATTGTAATGATGAGTGATTTAATATAAATTATTGACTTTTAAAAACTCATATTTGAATAGTTATGAATTGAGAAAATGATTGTTCAAATCCTGATAGTTTAATTTGATTTTGAAATTGATGAAATCATCCTTGGTGAAAAATTTTTTCATTTTGATGATGAATAGCATGATCTAATTCAGCAAAATCATGAATTGGTTGGATTTATGTTAGATAATTATTATATATATATTCATAAACTCAACTTTTCAATACTCTACAAATTTTTCATATCAATAATCCATTCTTTTAAAAAGTTTGGATTTTGTATTTTTTGACTCTATAGAAGACTACAATAAGGGGGCTTTAGTATCTTATCTTTTATGTATAAAAAGAATATTATATACTACTTTTAAAAAAGAACAATAGATAAAATCTTAAAAAAAAATTTGCAATTATAAAAAAAAAATATAAAATCACA
>JAUZRO010000139.1 GCA_030950465.1 Candidatus Altimarinota bacterium
AAATGTTTTATTCATCATTTCTTTAAATTATTTGGATTGTTCCATCAAGAATGAGATATTATTTTAATAATTCAAAAAGTATTCATTTTAATATTATCAAGATCTTTTCCTTTTAAATTAATAAAATAATTATAAGATTCATTAGGATTAATGTAATAATTTTAAAATACTTTTTTATATAATTATAATTAAATTCAATGGATTTTTTAATATATATAAAATTTATAAATTCTTGAAATCATCATTTATTTTCAATCCTATTTCATTTTTCACTCTTAAATCACATAATAGTTCAAATAGACCTTATATTATTCTCATTAAAAATAATTGATTGTATATCTTTTTGTTTTAGATTGATTAAGTATTTATAAGATTCTTCTTCATTTCATTTTATAGTTTTAAAGTAAGTAATTATTCATTCTTTTTTCACTTTTCAAACTTTTTTCTTATTAAAAAAGAAATTTAATCACAATTTAAATCACCTATATTCACTTAAATTATCACTTGAATTATATCAAGTAATTCTTGCTAACTTATTTATTTTATAGAATTTATATTCAATTTGTTTTATATTCTTTTCTTTTAAATAATATAAATATTCATAACTCTCTTCCTTACTTCCCTTTATATTTTTAAAATAACTAATAACTTCTTCTTTACTTATTTTAAACTCACCTTTTACATTTATAATTCCTAGTCATAAATCTGATAAATTAATATTATGCTCATTTGTTCAAACAGAGCCTCATAATAAATTAAATTTTGAATTTAAGTTTGTTCTGTCTCATCATATTTTTTCAGATTCTCATTTAATTTTATTATATTTTTGAAAAATACCATTAATCCAAGCAAAGTTTTTTATTCATCATACATAATCAAAATATCTTACTAACCCATCTCATCTAAGACCTCTACCAAATTGTTGAAAAAATATTGTTTCACTATCTGTTCATCTCCAAAAAACTACATTTTGTACTTTTGGTAAATCAATTCATTCATTTAGTTTTCAAATTGATAAGATAACCTTGCAAGGACTATTTTTATCTTTTAGTTTGTTAATAGCATCATTTTTATCATTTTATGAGTGAAATGGTAATGCAAAATCATCTATTTCTGATTTTTTACTAATTATTTTAGCAAGTTTATCTGCTGATTTTATTGAGTCACAAAAAATAATTGTTTCTCATAAATCTCATTTTTCTCAAGCTCTTTCAAATAAATCTTCTACTAATTCTTCATCATCATTAAAACTAGATATTATTTCTATAAATAATTTTTCAGCTTTTTTTATTAGTTCTTTTTTTCTAAAAAATCTTTAGTAATTTTTGCTTCTTCAATCAATTTTTGTAATTTTTTTACAACTTCAGAACTTGCATTAGAATTTGTTACAAGATTATATTCTACATTTGGAGAATGTTCACTGTTTAAATATTTTTCTAATCAATAATCAAATTTTTCTTCTCAAAAAATTTCTCTTGTATGGTTATTTGGAGTTGCTGTAATAGGTAATATAATAGCTTCTTCTCAATTTTTTCTAGTTTTTTTAGAGAATTCTTGAATTATTTTAAAATATTCAGAATCTTTTTTTACATTATGTGATTCATCAATTAAAATAATATCAATATAATCTAATTTATTTACTAAATCCTCGTTAATTGCAGTTTGATAAGTTGAAAAAATTACATTATCTTTCATTTCTTTTTTTCATAAATCAAATTCCTCAGTTTCTAAATTTTTATCACTTTCATCAGCTTTTGAGTGATATGTAGAAATATGTAATCAATCCAAAATATCTTCTGATAGAATAGGTGCTTTTTCATCTCTTCAATAAACTAAATCATCTCTAAATTGATTAACTAAATTAATTCTATGAGTTAAGACTACTATATTTAATTTTTGAAACTCTTCATTATTTTTTATAGAATTATACCTATTTCTTAATTTAAATATATTATCTAATGCTTTTCATACTGTAAAAGTTTTTCAACTTCAAGTTGCCATAGTTAAAGGTATAGAATTTTTTAGTAATACTTTTTTATCCTCTTCTATAAGTCATCTTAATATATTTTTCACAAAAATAGAAACTATTGAAATAGCCTCATTTTGATAAGGTCTTTTTTCTAAAATAATTTGCGGTAATAGATTTGTCATTAATATATCAAAAAAAAGTTATAAATATAAAATTATTATTACATTTTTATAACTCTTTTTTGAATTCTGTCAAATCTAAAACTCTTATTTTTAACTCTTCTGCTTTTTTCAATTTAGATCATGCTTTTTCTCCTGCAACTAAAAAATCTGTATTTTTAGAAATTGAAATTATAAAGCTTAATGAAACTTATTCTAATTATTTAATAGTATTTTATTTTCTAATCTTTTTTTATTACTAACAACCAAAAACTAATTCAAGTTCAGGACTAATAAAATTAAAAAATAAATTATATCCTGGACTTGAATTATTAACTTATATATTTATATAGTAACCTTTATTTAAAATAAAACGTTACTATCAAGCACTTTTGAAAAAGTGCTTTTTTTTCTTCGCAAATTTTTCACATTAGAAACTCGATTTTTTCAAAAAATGTATATAATAAAGTATAAGAAAATACTTAATTAAAGCAAACAAATGACTAAAAAAAGTG
>JAUZRO010000014.1 GCA_030950465.1 Candidatus Altimarinota bacterium
CGGTGGTTCAAATCCACCCATTGACACCATATTATAATTTTTATAAAACAAATAATTAATTTTGATTATTTGTTTTTTTTATATATAATTTTATTTGAATATATTTTATTAATCATTATATATAAATGAATAGAAACAAAATATTTCAGACTTATGAAGATAGATTATTTTTAAGAATAGATAGAAGTATAGTTTCATTAAAAAATAATTGATGAGAATATGATTTATGAAAATTAACTCCATATGATAGAAAAAGAATACATAGTTATATTGCAAAAAAACATATAGATATAATTTCAAAAAGCAGATGAAAATGAGAAGATAGAAAAATATATTTATTGCTAAAAAATAATAAAATTCAGAAGAACATAAAACCTGAAATCAGAACTAGGAGTAAACTTACCATTGATATTAATGGTGATAGTATTTAGTAAAAAATAAATTATAATTATGTGAAATAAAAAAGATAGTAATTTTATAAAAAATATATTTATATTTACTTTATTAATATTAGCTTTAATTAGCTTTTATTTAATAAATGAATTAAATTATAAAAAAATAAGAGAAATAAAATTAAATGTAGTAGAACATCCAGAAAACCTTCCAACTAAAGAGATAGCATTAAATACATCTTTTTGATTTAGAAATGCAAAAGCAGATTTATATTGGTTAGAGGCTATTCAATATATTTGAAGTAATGCAGTTAGTTCTAAATATAAAAAATACTTATATTCTATGATTGATGTAATCACTGAATTAGACCCATATTTTGACCACCCATATACTATTGGTTTATTATTATTACCAGAATATAATCAAAGGTATGAAGAATTATCTAAAGAAGAACAAAACATAAATATTGAACAATGAATAAAAATTGGTTTAAAATGAATAGAAAATTTTTGTGATAAAGATAAATTAGAAGCAATTAAAAATGATGAACTAGCATATGATTTAGATGAATTAAAAAAGAATGATAAGTTTAAGAATCCTTGTGAAACTTATAAAATAGCTTATAATTTAGCTTTTGTTTATTTCTTTTATAAAAAAGACCCTGATACAGCCTCATACTATTATAGAGTTGCTTATGCTAATGATGATACTTTAGAATGAGCAAGAATGATGGCTGCTATAATGAAATGAAAATGATGAGATAGAATTAAATCATTTTTTATGTTTTTGAATATGTCTAAAACTGATGATACTGATAAAGTTTGTAGTTGATTTTCTGATATTTTAATAAAAAATACTCAAAATAAAAACTTTACTTTAGATTGATATACACTTAAACAAATAGAAGATACTAGAAATAAAATTTTTCCAGAAAAGAAAGATGAAAAATGAAAAATATTAGATTCAACTTGATGTGAACATTTTTTAAATAAAGCAGTTAGAGAATTAAATCTGATTTATATAGAAAATGCTAATGAAATATATAAAAAGAAATTTGATAAAAATGCTCTAAATGCCCTAATGTTATTAGAAAAATGATTTATTAATTTTCTACCAACTGATCCTCAGACAAAACCAGATCATGAAATAGAATATTTTTATAATGAAGATACTACAAATTTTGATTATAGATAAAAAATAAAAAACTAAAATATTTTTAATATTTTAGTTTTTTATTTTATCCAACCTTCTGCAATATCCATAATGGCTTTTGATAATTTTATTGGATTATGCCTTACATAATCAGATTCATCTATAAAATCTCTTTCAATAACTTTATATTTTTTTCAATCAAAACACATTTCTTTTTTACATTTTACAGGTTTTTTTCACTCTATTTTATATTTTTTTACTAATTCATCTGATATATCACCACTATTAACTAAAACATAATCAATTACTTTTCCAGCATATTTTTCAATATTATCAATAAAGTCTGTTAATTCATAATTAGTTGTTTCTCATTTATCTGCCATAATATTGCAAACATAAACAATTTTTGCTGTAGTTTTAGATAATGCTTCTTTCATTCAAGGAGAAAGTAAATTTGGAATAATACTAGTGTAAAAATCTCAAGGTCATAAAATGATTATATCAGAAGAAATTATTACTTCTGATGCATCAGGATTTATTTTTCATTCACCACCAACTAAAAAAGCTTCTACAATATTTTGATTAGTATTATGAGTTTTTTCTCAAGGATTTTTATCTGAAACATCAATATTTTTTTCTCAAATAATTTCAGTACCATCTTCAAATTTTACTCATAAATGTACATCTTCTAAAGTTACAGGAATCACTTTTCCTTTTACTTTAAACATTTTATGAGCTTCTTTTAATCAGTCATTAAAATTTCATTTTATTTTTTCTAATGCTCAAAGTAATATATTTCACATTTTATTTCATCAAATTGTTCACTTCTCTCATTCAAATTTATATTCAAATAATTGTCTAACAAATTTAGTATCTTCAGCTAGAGCAGCTAATCACCTTCTAATATCTCAAGCTGGCAAAACTCAATATTTATCTCTAATTTCTCAAGTTGTTCCACCAGAATCTGTCATTGCAATAATTGCAGCAAGATTTTTTTCAAAATTACTTTCAATATTTTTTAATCAGTATAAAACATTAAAAGTCCCACTTCAACCACCAATTACAGTTATATTTATTTTATTATTTTCTAGCATTTTTATTTATTTTATTATTTCTCAAGGTAAGCTTGTAAATCATTCTGGGAAAATTCTTGCTGGATAGCAAAGTGTATTTATTCATAGTTTAGAATTATTTCAAAGTATAATTCATAATTTTTTAAGTCAAGTTTCAACTAATTTTCACTTTAGCATTGCTCTCATATTTTTACCATCATGTCTTAAATTTGCAACTTTAAATCATGCTCAAAAATTGCAGTTATTTCAAATAATAGAATCTCAAACATAACTTAAATGTCATATATTTGTATTATTTCAAATAGAAGAATTTTTTATTTCTACAGCATTTCATACTTTAGAATTATTTCAAAAAACAGAATTTCATCTAATATAACAATTTGGTCAAATTATACAATTTTCTCCAAAAATTACATTTCATTCAATATAAGTTCCTGACTTTAATATACTTCATTTTCACAAAATAATATTTCATTTTATATTTACTCAATTTTCCACTTCTCAATTTAGTTCAGATTTTTTTATTTTTTCTAAAAAATATTTATTTGCACTTAAAATATCCCAAGGATATCAAATATCAATAAATTTTCATTCTAATTTTAGTAATTGCAAAGGGCTGAAGCCCTCTGTTGATATTTGTTTTATAAATAAATTAATAGCATCAGTTATTTCATATTCTCATCTACTAGATAATTCTATTTCATTTACTAATTTTAGCATTTCACTAGAAAATTTATAAACTCCTAAATTAGCTAAATTTCAAATAAATTCTGTTGGTTTTTCAACAATTTTTATTGCAAAGTTATCAGAATTTTGTTCAAAAATTCAATATTTTTCAGGAGTTTCAGTTTTTAAAACTAATGCTCAATAATTTTCTAAATTAATTAAATTATCTATATCTTTTTTTTCAAAAATACTATCTCAATTTATAAGTAAAAAATCATCTTCAAATTTTATTCATCTAATAGCTCATCCGGTTCACTTATCTTCTCATTGCTCAAAATAAGTAATTTTTGTATTTTTATAATTATCTCAAAAATAATCTATAAATTTTTGAGATAAATATTTAACTACAATAATTATTTCATCAACTTGAGAATAAATATTTTCTAAAGTATATTCTATAATTGGCTTTCAAGCTATGCAAATCATTGGTTTTGGAATAGTATCTGTTAAGGGTTTTAATCTTGTTCCTCTTCATGCTGCTAGAATTATTGCTTTCATAAAATTTTTCTACTTTTAAAAATTAATTAACAATATTATAATAATTAAATATTTTTTACAAATCAATTTTAAACCTTTTTTAAAGTCTTATATTGTCTTTTTATAGTATTTTTTTACCTAAAATATTAATTATTATTAATTATTATTTGAAGATTTATTAAAAGGTGTTATAATATTTTAGATTATATTATTTTAAATTAAAAAAACTATGAGCAATAGACAAGTATCTGAGAGAGATTTAGAAGAGTTACAGTGAAATATTGAGTACCATAATTGAGTACTTAAGGTTTTTTTAGCAGATATTGTCCCTAAAGATGTTAGACTGAAAAGAAATATGGAAGATAGAATGGTTGAATTAGAAAATCTTGTTAAAACTTATAATGGGGTTGTTATAATGAAACATGTTCAGAATAAAGAAATTCCTGATTATGATACATTTATGGGAGAAGGAAGATTAGATGATATTATTGAAGAAATGGAAGAAATGTGAGCTAATGTTTTGGTTCTTTGAAGTCCATTAAAACCTTCTCAAATTTATAATATTAATGATAAATTAAAATTTATTTGAGCAAAAGCTTGGGATAGAGTAGATTTAATTTTAAAAATATTTGAAAGAAATGCAAAATCTAGAGAAGCTAAATTACAAATAGAATTAGCTTCAATAAAACATATGTGACCTAGAATATTTGATATGTGAATGGAATTATGAAAACAAGGATGACAATGAAAATGAGAGACAAATACTGAAATAATGAAAAGACATTTAGCTAAAAAAGAAGAACATGTTAGAAAAGAATTAGATAAATATTCAAAAGTTAGAGAACAACATAGACAATGAAGAGCTAAAAAATGAATGTTAACTGTTTGAGTTGTTGGTTATACTAATGCTTGAAAATCTACTTTGACTAATTTTTATACAAAAAAATGAGTTTTAGCTGAAGATAAACTATTTGCAACTTTGTGAACTAGTGTTTGAAAAATGTTTGTAGAAGCAAGCTATGATGAAAAAACTAATGTATATATTCCACCAAAAGAGATTTTAGTAAATGATACTATTTGATTTATTAGAGAATTACCACCAAAGCTAGTTGATGCTTTTAAATCTACCTTGGAAGATTCAGCAGAATCAAATTTATTACTTCATGTTATTGATGCAAGTGATCCAAGACTAGAAGAAAAAATAGAAGTAGTAGAGGAAATTCTAGAAAAGATTTGAGCTAATCAAAAAAGAATAAATGTGTTTAATAAAATTGATGTATTAAATAATGTTGATGATTTAAAAGAAAGATTTTCTCATTTAAATCCATTATTTATTAGTGTTAATGAAAATATTGGAATGTCAGAATTAAAAGAACTTATAATTAAAGAAATATAAAAATGTATAATGAAACAATAATATTTTATTCTAAAAACCCTGTTAATAAAGGAGAAATGGATACTTTTGATGTAGAATATTTTGAAGAAAATGAAATTTGTGGTGATGACTTAAAGGTTTATCTAAAAATAGATGATAGTAAAATTACAGACTGGTCTTTTACTTGAGAAACTGCCATAATTACAACTGCTTGTGCTTCAATTTTTGGAGAAAGTATTGTTTGAATGACTTTAGAAGAAGTTTTAGAAAAAAAATATAATTATATAGTTGAACTTATAGAATCAGAAGTTAGCAGTAGAAGAAAAAATGCTTCACTACTTTGACTTTTAACTACACATAATGCTATTCATAAATATTTAGAAGATTGAATAATTGTTGAATTTGAAGATTTAATATAAAAAATAAAAAAGTTAGAGATTAATCTCTAACTTTTTTATTTGATAATTTTTATTTTTTATCTTCTGTAGAAAGGTCTAATTTAATAGATGGCCCCATAGCATTACATATAAATGCAGAATTCATATAAACTCATTTAGCTCCACTTGGTTTAATTTCATTAACTAAGTTAATAAAATATGTTAAGTTTTCTAGTAATTTTTCTTTACCAAAACCTAATTTACCAATAACAGAATGAACATTACCTTCTTTATCATTTTTAAATTCAAATTTACCATTAGCAATTTCTTTAATTGCTTCTTCAATTTTTGGAGAAACTGTTCCAGCTTTTGGATTAGGCATTAAACCTTTTGGTCCTAAAACTCTAGCAATTTTACCTAAATGTCTCATCATAGTAGGAGTAGCAACACAAACATCAAAATCTATATCAACATTACCTTTAGATATATCATCAATTAATTCTACTCAACCAGCTAGAGCAGCACCTGCTGCTTTAGCTTCTTCAATACTTCCATCAGTAAAAGCACAAATTCTTGAAGTTTTACCAGAACCATTTGGTAAACTAATTGTTGATCTAACCATTTGATCAGCATGTTTAGGATCTATTCCTAAATTAAAATGAATTTCAACTGTAGGATCAAATTTTACAGTATTTGTTTTTTCTAATAAATCAACTGCTTCAGTAACTGTATAAGCCATTTCTTGGTTTACCATTTCTAAAGCTTTGTTATATTTTTTACCTCTTTTAGACATAATATATTTTTAAATAATAAAAGGTATTAACAAGCTTTTACACTCTCCCTTAAATAGGTAGCAGGATTATATATATAAAATAAAAAAAACCAAATTTTTGTTGAGCTTTTTTCTTCAATAAAAATTATATCAAAAAATCTTTTGACAAATATAGAAAAAAAAATGCAGCAGCTTACAAAATAAGGAGAAGAAAAATTAGAAGAAAATAAAGAAAAAATTTCTGTTCAAAGTTTTGAGGATAATGTGTTTTATGCCTTTGTTGAGCTATATAAAAAAAAGATGGACAATTGAAGAATGCTTCAAAGAATTAAAATCCTACCTTTCTTTTGAAAAATTTCAAGTTCAATCTCATGATGCAATAATGAAATATCTTCACATAATTTTATTGGTGCATACTTTGACTTATATTAT
>JAUZRO010000140.1 GCA_030950465.1 Candidatus Altimarinota bacterium
TTTATTTTTGGCTAAGGTGTTGTACGTATAATGAGAATATAGATATGAACCTGACACATTTAGAAGAGTTAATCCAAAGAACAAAATGGATTCGAAATAACCTTGAGATAAAAAAAGAGTTTGAAATAAAGCTTGAAGCTAAATTATTAAAAGCATTAGAACATAAAGATAGTAAAAAATTTGAAATTCATAACAAGGCTATAAATAAAATCAATAAAATAAATATTGAATATAAATATGAAAAGGCTACAAAATCTATGATTCATGATTGAGAAAAATCTCAAGTATCAAGTATGTTATGAGCATTAAGATATATTGGATTATTAGCATAAAAAACAAGAATTTATTCTTGTTTTTTTTGTTTAATATTTGTTACTTGCAAAATATACATTTTCTTTTATACTAAAAAAGTATTTACTAATAAATAAAAATATGAAAAAATTTTTTTCCCCAACAAATGATATAGTCTTCAAAAAAGTGTTTTGAGATGATAAAAAAACACATATTTTAATAAGTTTTTTGAATGCAGTTTTAAAATATGAGTGAGATGATAAAATAAAGGAAGTTAAATTAACAAATACTTATGTAATTCCAAAAGTATTAAAATATAAAGAAACAGCTTTAGATATAAAAGCAACAAATGAAAAATGAGAAGAATTTATAGTTGAAATGCAGAATGCAAATCATGAGAACTTTTTAAAAAGAAGTTTATTCTATTCATCAAATTCATATTCTAATCAAATAAAAAAAGGTGAAAGTTATGATAAATTAAAAACAGTAATTTTTATTTGAATAATGTGATATAATTTATTTACAAAAGAAAAAGATTTAGATAAGTATTTATCAACTCACCTACTTTTAAATAAAGAAACATTATCTCATGAGATGAAAGATTTTGAATTCCATTTTATAGAGTTACAAAAATTTAATAAAACAGAATGTGAGTTAGATTGAATAATAGATCAATGGATATATTTTTTAAAAATAGCAGAAGAATGAGAAATACCAAAAAATAGGATAGAAGAA
>JAUZRO010000141.1 GCA_030950465.1 Candidatus Altimarinota bacterium
TAAACTTGTAGGAAAATCAAATATAAAGTGTACAAGGCCCTAAAGGGAAGCTTGTTGATTTGTTGGATTTTTCATATAAATCAACAGAATGCTTTAGCTTTCTGTGACTTAAAATTTTGATTTTCCTACAAGTTTATTAGATAATTTATAAAAATGCCATTTGAAGATTTTACTCAAGCATTAGAAGATGCAGATAAAAAATATGATATTCCAGAAAATAATGAAAAGCACAAATTAGATGAAGGGGAATTAAATTATACTGAAGCAGTTGATAAAATAGATAATCAATATAAACAAATTGATAAATTTTTAAATTTAGATACAACTGAAGAAAATAAAAAATATTTAAATGCAATAAAAAGCAATTTAGATAATTTTGTTATTAGTGCAAATTGAAAACTAAAGAATTTACCTGAAAATGGATTTGAGTTATTTAAAGAAATTGCAGAAGAATTAGAATCACATTGGCCATGAGTTTTTGTGAAATGAGATGAAATTACTAAGGATAAAATAAAACCATTAATTCAAAAATTTGATTTTATAGAAGTTAAATCATGAGATACAGTTTCAGAATTAATTGAAAAAAAATATAATATAACAAAATATTCTGAAATAGAATCTATAATTACACAATTATATTTAAAAAATCCAGATAAAATAAATCCATGAGAACTTTTAGTTTTATTAAAGCCACTTAAAGAAAAATTAGATAATTGAGAAATTATTTCAGATTTAGATTTTAATGATTTTATTAAAAGAAATAAAATAAAAATAGAAGATTTAAATATATCTGAGATTGTTCCAAATGAGGCCTATGCTGGTATTTTTAATTATTTAGAAGGTTGAGAGTATTCTATTGATTATAATAAATTAGAATCTTTGCAAAATCTAGAAAAAGTAAAAGAAGTTTTAGAAGAAACTTATAAAAGTTTACAAGAAGAATATACTGAAGATGAACTTAATAAAATTTTTCCTAAATGATGTGAAACAAAAGAAGATAGATTAGATTATATTTCAAATATTATTTTAGATAAATCACAAAAATTTTTATCAACTAGAAATATAATTAGTTTTTTATATTCAGATGAATCTTCTGAATATAGTAAAGCTAAAAAAGAGCATATTGACGATATTAAATGAGATGAGTCAAATTTTGATAAGGTTACTGAATTATTTAGTGATTCAGATAGGGAAGTGTATAAACAGCAAAAATTTAAAATGAAAGCTATTAAAAATATTTGAAATGCTTTGCAAAGAGGAATGTCTGATAATTTCTGAAAGGAGTGAAGGGTTTCAGCTGAAGAAATTAATTTATATTTACAAGATATGATATTAAGTAAATCAATAGAATCTAATGAAAATTGATAGTTATTATATAGAGCTTATAAAGAAGTAATGGAAGAAAATAAAATAGCTGAAATTATTTCTAGTTTAACAAAACTTAATATAACTCCAGAAGAAATTAAATCTATAGAATTAAATTTTGTAAATATAATGAGTAATCAACTTAGATCTTGGAGTTCATTATTTAAAGACACTATTAAAAATATAAAAACTGAAGATTTAAATAATATATTACCAGAAAATTTTGATAAAAAAAGAAGAGAAGAATATGATGAATTATTAAAAAATAGAGATACAAATATTACTTATAAACAATTTAGAGAAGAAAAAATATTTGAATATTTTGAGAGAATGGAAACTTGAGAAAGAAAAGATAAATCTAGAGTTTCTAATTATGTAGAAAATCATATTTTATCTAAAAAAACTGATATTTTAAAAATTGAAACAAATAATTCCTTGGAGAAGTGATTAGAATTACCTAAACAAAAAGAACTTTTTAAAAAGATGAAAAGTTTTTGAGAAAAAGAATTAACTTCTATTTTAAAAGAATATTGACTTAATTTTAAGGATTATAAAGTTGAATTTAATAATAATGTTAAAAATATATTTTTAGCTAATATATGAGATTTTAAAGATAAAATCAGATGAAAGAAAGAGTGATATACACATATGACTTTTCAAGAGGGTTTTGGTTGACCAAATCAATTTACAATTAATTTTAAAAGGCCTATTCAAAATTTAGTTAAAAACATATCTAATTGATTGGAATTATTAAAATCTGAAAAAGAAGTTTTAAAAAATATTGTTACTATCAACCACTTTTCAAAAGTGGTATTTTTTTTGTAAATTTTCTTGAAAAATCTCTCGCAATTTTAAAAAAAATGGTTATACTAATAAAGTATAAGAAATTACTTAATTAAAGCAAATAAATGACTGAAAA
>JAUZRO010000142.1 GCA_030950465.1 Candidatus Altimarinota bacterium
TTATTTTAATTTATTAGATAATTATCTTGAAAAAAGAAATAGTGAAATTTTTTCATATTTTTTCAGAAATAAATTAGAAAAATTTGAATATATTGAATTTTTACAAAACTTAATTTTATATTCTAAGAAAAATTTTGTTTTTATAGATTTATTAGAAGAAATTAATGAAGATATTAATTTAATAAAAAAGAATAATGTTAATGCAAAAGGTATAGTTGATAAATATTTATTAAAACTTTAATCCCATTAAAAGACTATTATATTTCAAAATACCTAACTTAACCATTTAATATATTCTTCATCTCTTCAATAAACAATATCAAAATAAATATCTTTTATTTTATTAGATAAACTATCTTTATTTCAAGAAATAAAATCTATTTTTTTTGAATTATAAGTAATACTTCAAATTAGAGTAACTTCTGCTGCTGTTCCTACAAAAAATGTTTCATCAAAATCTTCTAATCTTTCAGGAGATATTTTTTCTTCTATTACTTCAATATTTAATTTTTCTTTAACTACTTGAATAATTGTTGCTCTTGTAATTCAAGGTAATATTGTTCAAACTTCTGGAGTATACATTTTATTTCATTTTATAAAAAATATATTTTCTCCAGGTCATTCAGCTATAAATCAATTAGTATCAAGTAAAAGTCCTTCATCAAAATTTTCTTTTTTAACTTCTAAACTTACTAATACATTATTATAATATCAACCACTTACTTTTGCATTCATATCAGCAGTTTCAGGATGTATTCTTTTATATTTACTAATTTTTACATCAATGGCTTTATCAGCTAAATATTTTCCCCAATTCCAAGCAGAAATCACAGTTTCAACTTTTGCTCATTCTGGATTCATTCACATTTTACCAGTTCAGTAATAAATTAGTGGTCTTAAATATCAACTTTCAACTCAAGACTTAGCAACTAAATTAATATGAGCTTGTATGATTTCTTCTTTAGAAAAAGGTATTTTTAATTCTAAAATACTAGCTGAGTAAAATAATCTTTCAATATGTTCTTTTAATCTAAAAATTTTTGGTCAAGCAGAAGTTGGATAAAACCTTATTCATTCAAATACTCAAGTTCAATAATGCAAAGAATGAGTTAAGTTATGGTCCATTGCATCTTCCCATTTTATAAATTTTCAATTTTTCCAAATATAGGGTGTTTTAATATTCATAGTTTTTTATTTATTAAATTCAAAATAATCCAAAAAGTCTTTTCTTTTTAGCTTCTACTTTTTATGGTTCTCTTCAAATTAAATCAATCATAATCTTTTTTAATTCTCATCAATTTGGGATTCAAGATTTATTAAAAATAAGGCTCTTCCTTAAATCAATTAGGTAGAATATCTATTTTACACTCACTTCAAAATCTCAAATACTTAAATAAATCATAGTCTTAAAATTCTCAAAATTTCTAAATCATCTAGCTCTTCTTTTAATAGTTTGAAT
>JAUZRO010000143.1 GCA_030950465.1 Candidatus Altimarinota bacterium
ATTTGAACTTTAAGAAAACAAGAAAAAGAAACCTTTTCAGCTATTTTAAGTTTATTTTGATGAGATATTTTATTGCCTGAAATGTAAAAAAAATCCCAACTTTTGATAAGTTGGGATTTTTTTGGTTGATAGTAACAATAATTCACTATGAGTTCAAATTCTAAATAAAGATAATATTAATTGATTATTATAAATTTTATAAACTAATAATAAATCTGGTCTAATATGACATTCTCTAAATCAGCTATATTTTCATTTTAATTCATGATCTTGATATTTTTCAGATAGTTTACCTCAATTAATTAGAATTTCTAAAACAATTTTTAAATCTTCTTTTTTTGATATATCATTAATTATTTTTTTATAATCTTTTTTAAATTGTGTTCCTTTTTTTATAGTATACATAATATTATTTTTCTAAATCATCAAATAAATTATCTAAATTATCAAATCACTTAGAATTTAAAATTTCTTTTTCCATATTATGTAAAGGAATAGTAATATCTTTTTCACTATATATTATTCTATCATATGTATAAACATCCATTTTAACAAAAACATATTCACATTGTTTTTTATCTATAACTCTATCTAATACTTCTATCATATTTTTTTATATTAAAATTTTATTAAATATAATATATTCTTTTTTCTCTTTTTTGCAAAAATTTAAATATCTTTTTTTTCTATCATAATTTTACAAATATTTATTTCTGTCCGCTCTACATCTTTTCATTCTTCTAAACATTTTGCTTTTACATCTTTTAAAAATTCAAATCAATTTGGAAAATATTTAACTATGATTTCCTTAATATATTTAATATTAGAAAAATTTATTGTTTTCATAATTCAAGCTAAATCAAGCTGATTATTTTCATATAATTTTAATAAATGTCATTCTATTGTTCTATCTTTAAATCCAGATAATTCTGCAATTTCTGAAATAGTTTTTCAAGATTTAAATAATTCTAGAGTTTTTGTATAATTTCAACTAGATGATTTTTTAGTTTTTGTTCAACTTTGTGAGGTCTTTCTTTTTTCTTCTCTTGATTTATATTTCATATGAATAGATTGTTGTAAATCTCTATTCTTTTCCTTAATATATTGTTCTTTATAAAGTGAACTTTCTCATAATTCTGTTAATCAAATCATTGGATATTGTCATTCAGATTTGAATAAAAATTTATTATCAACTAAGGCTTCTATTACTGCTTTTACAAGCGCTCTATCATAATCCTCTAAAGCTCCATAAAAATCAGATTCATCTAAATGTGCATCAAGTAATTTTCTTTCTTGACTTCAAGTCAACATTCTCATTATCATTGTAACCCCAAATCTATTATCAAACTCTTTTACTGCATCTAAAACAATTCAAAAAACTGAAAGTGGAACTAAATCTTTTATTTCTCAACTTGCAAATTTCTTAGAATCTATACAGAAATCACAAGTTCAGCAATTATCTCAAATTTTTCATAAATCTTCTCAATCTCAAAAATACTCTAAAATAAATTTTCTTCTACAATGAGGATAAAAAAGCATTTTTTTAACTTGCTCTAATTTGAAATATGCTTCATCTTCTAATTTAACCTGATGACTCCAATCTATCATTAAGTGAGAATGTTCTCTTTTTTCTTGTGTTAAAGTTACTCATCTACCTCTAAAATCTCAACCATCTTCTACTCATTTTTTTAAAATTCAGTATTTTTCTAAAATTTTTAAAATAGTTCAAACTTTCATTGCATTATTCAAATTGCTTTCAGTTGCCATTACAAATTGAGTTTTTAAAATTTCTTTAGAATTTAATGAATGCAAATAATCATAAAAATCTAAAATTTCTTGTTTTGGTGGATTAGAATTTTCTATAAAAAATTCTTGAATTTTTGTATCTCAATAACTAGCTAAAACAATTCAATATGACATTTTTCAATCCCTTCCTGCTCTACCAACTTCTTGATAATAATTTTCTATACTTCAAGGCAAATTATAATGAATAACAAATCTGATATCTTTTTTATCAATTCACATTCAAAAAGCATTAGTTGCAACTACTACTTTATAATCATCATTCATAAATTTATTTTGCATATCTTCCCTAATATCTGCTGTCATTGCACCTGTATATTTCCCTGCTTTTACTCAATTTTCTATCAAAAAATCATAAACTTCATCAACTGCCTTTCTACTTGAACAATAAATAATTCAACTTCAAGGAGTTTTAGATAAAATTTCAAAAACTTTTTCTTTTTTTTCATCTTTTTTAGAAATTTCTCTAACAACTAAAACAATATTTTTTCTATCAAAACCAGAAGTAAAAATAGAAATATCTTCTAATCAAAGCCTTTCAACTATATCTTTTTTTACTTTTTGTGTAGCAGTTGCTGTTAATCACATAACAGGAAAACTATTACTTTCTAGTAATTTATTTATAAAATCCTTAACCTTCATATAACTTGGTCTAAAATCATGACCCCATTGACTAATACAATGAGCTTCATCAATTGCAATAAGTGATATTTTTACATTTTGTAAAACCCTCAAAAAATTCTGTGAATTTAATCTTTCAGGAGCAATATACAAAAATTTTATAGAATCATTATTTTTACTAACTTCATTTAAAATATTTTGTTGAGTTGCATAATCAATAGTAGAATTAATCAATTCTGCACTAATTCCCCTTTCTCTCAAAGCATCAACTTGATCTTTCATCAAAGAAATAAGTGGAGAAATAATTATAGCAACTCATTCTCTCATTAATCCCGGCAACTGATAAGTTAAAGATTTTCATCAACCTGTAGGCATAAAAACAAGAGTATTTTTTCATTCCACAACACTTTTAACTATTTCTTCTTGAGAGAATCTAAACTCATCAAATCAGAAATATTTTTTTAGATTTTGTTTGTAAATAGACATTGGTTTTTATTAAGTTATTTTTATTAAATATACAAAGGGCTAAAGCACCTCTGTTGACAAGCTGAATTATTTTATTCAGAATTCTTCTAATATGCTAAATCATAAGTATTTTTTTCTTACAGTCTTTTTACTACATTTTCAATAAATTTTATTTAAATCTTCATTATAAATATATGAAATATAAAAAAAGTAAAAATAAGATGAAACTCTTCAAATTATTAAATTTTTAAATTTTTTATTTTCTTCTATAAAATCATAATATAAATCTATTTTTAAAAAAATAATATTTTTATAAATAGTTTTTTGCATTTCTATAACATAGCCTCATAGTAACCTTAAAACAAAAAATGGAATTATTTTATACTTTTTATAAATTATTCTTTTTAAACTTTCTTCTCTTTTAAATCAATCTGATTGAGTTGTATTTATACAATCAAATATTATTTTTTCATTTTGATTTAATTTTAAAGAACATTCTTCTTTATCATCTAAAAAGTATGTTCTATCATAAATATTAATTTTATTTCAACTTATATTTATTTCATAAAAAGAACTCTCTGAATACTTTTTACTAAAAATATTATTATTTAATTTACATTTTGTCAGAAATCAATCAATATCTTTTTTATCAAATTCTTCAAATATTTTATAAATATTTCAAATTACTTTTTTCATTTTTCTTCTTCTTAAAGTTTAAATTTACTTTTTTTATATGAAACTTTTTAATTTATTTTTTCTTTCAAATTAACAGAATGTCTTTAGCTTTTTGTTTGATACTTAGATTTTTTTCTGTCTATTTTTTTATTAATTATTAATTTTTCAAAATCAGAATTTATTTTTTGAGTTTTATTAAATTCATCATATTCCATAAATGCTTTATTATACTTGTTCAGACTTAATATTATATCATTAATGTTTTAAAATAATTCAAAAAAATCAGTACACTTTTGCTCTTTGTAAAAGAGTAAAAGTCCGCAGGACAAAAGAGATATTACTGTTAAAATCCTTATTTGAAGCTATTTTAATTTATTTTTAAGTAATCTGAATCTCATTATGAGAAATATTTCATAATCAATGGAACATTCAGCAAAAATATCAGTTATTTGTAAATAAATTCTTCTTTCACTAGTTCTAATACTTTTTACCCTCTCTAGCAATTCTTTAAAATAGTCTTTTCCAAAATATTTTCAATTTTTTAATCTATCATCATCCATAGCAAAACCTTTGATAATATATTCTTTTAATATTTTTGTAGCCCAAATTCTAAAATCCGTAGCTTGTTTTGAATTTACTCTATATCCTACAGATAAAATTGCATCAAGATTATAAAAATTAACATTTTTTGTTTGAGTTTTTCATTCTATAGCTCAATGTTTAGTGGTATATTCCATTTTGGAATATACCACTTTTTCATCTAATTCACCACTCTCAAAAATATTTTTTAAATGCTTTGCTATTGCAGGTTGCTGAACACCAAAAAGTTCAGCCATTCTTTTTTGAGTAAGCCAAATACTTTCTTCATAAAAATAAGTCTCTACTTTTATTTTTCATTTAGGAGAATTATAAAGTAAAAATTCTGTTAGTTGATGTTGAGTTATTAAGTTCATTTATTATTATTTATTATAAATTACAAAGAGCTAAAGCACCTCTATTAAAATTATTGATTTATTTAATTTTCTTCTATTCAATGGATCTCTCATCTAATATCACCATTTATAAAAGTTTGCAATATATCAAATTCATCAATATCAAAATTGCTAACTCACAAATCTTTTCTCATTTATAGGAATAATTTACCAACTCATATTAAAATATTTTCTTTATTTCAATTATCTGAAGAGTTTAATCTATAATTTCAAAAACTTTTAATTGTTTTTGGTCCAGAATATAATATAGCCATCTTAACAAAATTATACATATCTTTTTTAATATTATTATCTTTTTTTGTTTCTAATACATTTAAAAGTGAACTTAAAAACAATTCATAAGCCTTTCTAAATTCTTTATCATTTAATAATTTTTGATTTTTTTGTAATTCTAATTGGGTTTTTAGTTTTTCAATTTGAATTCATTGTCTTTATTTATTATAAAACTGAACAATTCACCATAAAAAACTAATAATTCATCAAATTAAAATAATAATACTTCACCAGTTTTCTATAAAAAATTTTTCCATATTCTTCTTTTAAAATTTAAATTTGCTTTTTTCCATATTTTTCTATATAATACTTTTGTCTTTAAGACACTACATAGAAATACCTTATTCACTACAGTTGAAAGATACTGCACAGAGGTATTTATTTTTTTGTCTAAATTTTTATCTAAAATTATAAAAACTTAATAATTCTAATTTATTCTTTTTAGTCTTAAAAATAACCATTCTAAAAAAGTTACTTTCTATTATGAATCTTCAGGTTTTATCTTGATAAAGTTCATACTCTTTTGTTATAAAATCAAAGAACTCTATCATTCTAATTCTTCTTAAAATATCTCATTTATTATATTTAACTTCCTCTCACCTCAATCAATATTTTTTTATAAAAAAATCAAAAAATAGTTTTTTTCAATTTTTCAATGTTAAATAACTTTGTCAATTATGTGAGGTTGGAAATGTTTCTAAAATATTAAAAAATATTTTTATTGTTTCTTCTGATTTATTCATATTTGAAATTACCTTTTCCATATTTCTTCTTTTTAAAATTTAAATTTGCTTTTTTCATAACTTTCATATATAATAAAAGTACAAATTTCCTTAGGGACTCCCTGATATCTTTAAGGGTATAAATTGAAAAAGTTTAAAACCATAGTGTTTTGAGCTTTTTTTGTACTTCTTGAAATTCATTTTTATTAACTGTTCTGATTTTATAGTGAAATCTCTTTAAATCAAATAATTTAGGTTGAGATAAAATTATAAAAGATAATTTATCTACATCTCACAATTTATAATAAAAGTAATTATTTTTTCATTGTGTTGTCATTGAGATACAGAGATATACTATTCAAATTTTTTTAAAACTAATACAGGTCTTTCAAAATCTTTTCATTTTCAATCCTCTTCAAATCAAACATTTTGTCACATTTTTACTGACCATACTTCTCTTTCCTTAACATAAAATTTTTGTTTTTTATTATTTATATTTTTCTTTAATTTATTCCACTTATCAAAATCTTTTTCCATATATTAAATTTTTAAATTATTTTTCTCCCTCCAATTCTACAAAAAAATAAAAAAATAGCAAATATTAAATCACTATTTATATATAAAAAAGATATATTACCATCTTTTAAAACTTGGACAAGCTTGATGAACATTTACTATAGAAAAACCTTTGTGATTAATAGCTTCTTTAATCATTTCTTTTAGTTCTACAAATTTAATAGAATCTGCATATTTTGCAAATTTGCAACCTGCTGCTTTTGCAATATTTATCGGGTCAAAAGGTTCACTTGTATTCCCTTCTGGAGTAGTTTTTGTTACTGCTCAAATTGGAGTTGTTGGACTTGCTTGACCTGTTGTAAGTGCATAATTTTCATTATCCATAACAATATATGTCATATCTAAATCTCTTTTACAAGAATGAATAAAATGTCACATTCCTATACCAAAACCATCTCAATCTCATCACATTGCCATAACTGTAAGTTCTGGACTGGCTAATTTTACTCAAGTAGCAAAAGGCAGTGCTCTTCAATGAAGAGTTTCAGCAGCATATCAATCTATATATTGACTTGCCTTACCAGCACAACCTACTCAAGAAACTACAACCCTATTATGACTTTCAATTCCTAATTCTTTAAATGCATTTTTAATTGCCATTATAATTAATGTATCTCCACAGCCTGGACACCATTGAATATTTGTTAATCAAGATCTCATATTTTTTTATATTAATAATTATTTGCTTTATTTTATTTTTGTGATATACTTTTTTTGTTGATCACGACTTAATTGTATTGTTTATAGTATTGAACTATAAAAGGTGCAATTTTTATTTTGTTTATTTTTTATCAAAATATTCCAGCATTTTCCTTTTATTACTCAAAGAATCAATTAAATGTCATGATTCTTTTTTTAAAAAATAAGAAAACTTTTTTTCATTTGGAACAATTAATGTTCTTAATTTTCACTCTTTTTTTAAATATTTAACTAAACAAGCAAAATCTCAATCTCAAGTAATAATTATTGCTTTATTGTATTTTTCATAATCAATCATTGATTGTAAAACCAATTCTGCATCAACATTTCATTTTATTTTTCAATCTGAAAATTCTTTTGTAGGCTTGAATATCAGACTGTATCAAATATTTTCTAAATTATTATAGATAATTTTATTTCTTTCTATATAACCAATAAAAATATAAACTTTTTCACATTTATATTTTTTAACCAAATGTTTATATAATTTAGTCCAATTTAACTTCCAGCCTTGGTCTCTAATAGCTAAATTCACATTTTGACTATCTATAAAAGCATAATTTACTTCTTGTTTTTGCATTTATATTTACTTTAAATTATTATCTCCTTTATTTTATAGTTTTTTTCTAAATTATCAATTTATTTATAAATATAATTTAGAATTTTTATAAATATAGTTTAACATCAACTAAATAATTTTCTTTTTCAGTTGAAAAAAGCGGATTAATATCTATTTCTTTTATTTTTTCTACACTTTCAAAAAGTTTTATAAATTCTAAAATAATATCTGCTATTTTATCAAAATCTACTGATTTTGTTCATCTGTATCAAGCTAATATTTTATATCATTTTAGAGATTTAAACATTTCAATTATTTCATCTTTACAGATTGGTAATATTCTTCTTGAAACATCTTCATAGACATTTACATAAATTCATCACATACCAACTATTAAAAGATTTCAAAAAGTTTCATCTCTTTTTAATCAAATAAATATTTCCCTTAAATCATTAGATTGTTCTATAAAAACTGAATAAATAATTCATTCTATTTTTGCATTTGGAGCATTTTTGAGAACATTTTGTAATATAGTATTATAAGCATTTGTAGCTTCTAAACTATTTTTTATATCTAAAACTACTCCTCAAATATCAGTTTTATGAGGAATATCTTCTGAAGATATTCTTGCTAATATTTTTTTTGCTCATATTTTTTCAAATATCTCTTCTGATTGTTTTTCTGATTTTACTAAATAATTTTTAACAAATGGTAAATCTAAAACTTCCATAACTTTTCATAGATTTTTTGAAGAACACATTTTTTCTTCTTTTTCTAAAATTTTATTTATTTTAAAACCTTCTAACTCCCTCTCCTCTGAATGAGAGGCTTGGGGTAAGGTATATTTTTTATATCTTAAAATCTGAGAATAAGCTAAAACTGCTTTTTGTGGATGTGAAAAATTCAAAATTTGTTTCTTTTTAAATATTTCAATAGATTTTTGCAAACTTTTTCATCACATAAAAGAAACCATAACAAATATTTTGGGATTTTTATTTTTAAATTCAACTATAACTTTTGCAATATTTTCAGTATCTGTAACAGTTTGTGGAGTTAGCATAACTAAAATTGCTCTTTTATTTTTTAGAGAATTTATATTTTCTAAAATCTGAGAATATCTAATACTTGTGGCATCTCAAATAATATCAATTGGGTTTTTAACACTTGCAGTTTCTGGCATTTTATTCATCAAAATTTCTTTTTCTTCTTCATTAAATTCAGCTAATTTTACTCACAAATATTCACAATGATCAGTAACCATAACTCAAGGTCAACCTGCATTTGTAATTATAGCTAATTCATCTGGTATATTTTTAAAATCTTCTATCAGAGAAAAAGTTTTTCACCATAAGAAGAAATCTTCTAATTTTTGGGTATAAATAATTCCTGATTGTTTAAAAGCAGTTTTAAAAATTATTGCAGATCAAGCCAAAGCTCAAGTATGAGAACTTGCTGCTAAACTTCATCTATCACTCATTCAAGATTTAACCAAAATAATAGGTTTTTTTAATGTTATTCTTTTAGCTATTTCATAAAATTCTCTTCATTTTTCAATACTCTCTAAATACATAACTATAACTTTTGTTTCAAAATCTTCTTCAAGTTCCAAAAGAAGTTCATTTTCTGATAATTGAACTTTATTTCACATAGAAATAATTTTAGAAAAACCTAAATCATGTTCAAGAGCCCAATCTGTAAAAGCAACTGCCATAGCGCCTGATTGAGATATCATAGCAATATTTCAAAATTTAATTTCTTTTGCTCAAAAACTTAAATTTAGATTTTTTAAAACATCAACATACCCCAAACAATTTGGTCATAAAATTTGAATATTATTATTTTTAGCAATTTCTTTTATTTTTTCTTCTTCTTTTATATTTCAAATTTCTTTGAATCATGCTGAAATAATTATAACTCTTTTTATTCAAAAAATAGCTATTTCTTCTAAAGATTTAATTACAAATTTAGCTGGTATAGCTAAAACTGCAATATCAACTATTTTTGGTAAATTTTTTATAGAATCATAAAACAAAATTCACCCAAACTCTCATCATTTTGGATTTACTCAAAATTTTTCTCAAGAAAAAGTTTTTAGATTTTTAAGTAAATCATTTCCTATTTTTCAACTTTGTTCACTTGCTCAAATAATTGCAACAGAATTTATATCAAAAAAAGAATTTATTTTATTTCACATTTTTATTAAGTTATTTTTTCTAAAATCTCTTTATTAATCTCTTCTATACTTTTCATTTTTCACTTTTCTTCACAATCAATTTTTGTCCAATCATTAAATTTTTCAACAACTGACATAGCAGATGTATGTGCATTAATTAAATGTTCTTTATCTTCCTCATGAATATCCATTTTTTTATCTCATTTTAGATATTCTCTCTTTTCTTTCATCAAAACTAATTTTTGACTCATTTCAGGGCTAACATTTAAGAATATAGTTAAATCAGGTTTATTTATTTTGAAAATATTATATTCCAAATCATATAACCAATCTAAAAATTCTTCTCTTTCTTTTTCTTCTAAAATTTTTCCTGCCTGATGAATCATATTAGCTGAAACATATCTGTTACTAATTATATAATCATAATTTTCCAAATCTTTTTTTATTTCAAAACTATCATCAAATCTATCAATTGCATAAAAAATACTAGCCTGTTTTGCTGTAACTTCCTTTCAATATTCTCAATTCAAATATTTTTCAACTGCAAAAGCAGATTTTTCTCCATATCTTGGATAATCTAAAATTTTAACTTTTTTTCAAAGTTTTAGTAGATTTTTTTCAAGTAAAGCAACTTGTGTCCCTTTTCAAGATCAGTCTATTCAATCTATTACTATAAACATATTTTTTGTATTTTTAAAATAAAATTTGTCAGTCTATGTATGCATAATTTTTTTCTTTATTTTCCATAAAATTAGAATTTCTTTAAAAGGTATTTTATCTTTTCTCCAATTTATTATAAAGAAATATTCAAAATATCAACCAAAATAATCATATTATAAATCAAGTAATAACATCACTAAAATAATGAACAGATAAATATAACCTTGAAATCATAACTAATATTCACATTATAATTGCAAATACTAGTATAAAATATTTTAATATTTTATTTTTAATAATATCCCAAAATAAATAAACTAATAATCCATAAAATAATATTGCAAAAACACTATGTCCTGAAGGAAAAGAATATCCACCATATTCCATTATCATATTTTCAGGTCTTTCTCTAGCAACTAAATATTTTATAGCAATTGAGCTACTTACTCACAAAAACATTGTAGTAAATAAAGTAATTAATTTATTATAATAATTTTTTCTAAAAAAAAATATTCCAAAAATTAAAGCTAAAATAGCTACTCAATATTTATCTCATATTTCAGCAATTATTATAAAAAATTCTCTTCAAAATTCAGTATAATTTTCCTGAAAAAATGTATTTATTATTATGTCTATTTCAAATGTGTTCATTATTTTTGATTAAAATTTATCAAATAATCTTTATTAAATTATTTATAGGTTTAGATAAACTTGATGTATTTTTTGTTAAAATGTATATTTTTTAATTGTTTATCTAACTGTTCCTGTTGCTATTTTTATCATGTCTCTCACTTGAGAGAAATGATTTTTCACAACATTTCAAGAGTTTTCACAAGATATTTTTGCTCTTTTTATTGTAGGTAAAAATTTACCCTATTCAGTATATCAAAGAATTTTATACAATTCTCTTGCTTTCCAAAATTCATTTTTAGAGTCATTAATATGCTTTATTTCTTCAAAAATATTTTTATTCATAATTTATTTTTTATATTTTATATTTTACTATAATCACTGACTTTTTTTATCTTTTCATTTCATCATTTTTCTAAAATAATATTATATCAATCAACATTATTTATTTCTAATATCATATCAATATGAACTCATTCTATTAATTTTGTTTTTTTCTATAGCTAATTTTTTTGCCTCATCTAAATCATCTGCTCAAACCAAAATAATTTCATGATCCTCCATTAATCTCTCCTGTGAACTTGCTCACATATATGCTAGAAATAGTTTTTTTATAGTTTTTATTTAATTATTATTTTTTAGTCCAACAATTTTATTATTTACACCCCCCTTTTTTTTTAAATGATTATATTTTCCTATCTTTTTAATATTTCTAAATATGATTATATATAATAATATATTTTATACTATTTTTTATATTGCCTCATTATTTTTATAGTCTTTTCATTATAAAAATCTACACCTTTTCTCTCTATCAAGACTTCTATCCTCCATTTTTTTATAGTTTCTCAGTCATTTGAAAATCCTTTAACAAAATTAAGAATCTTTTTTGAGTAATATATTTGTTTTTTTATTTCCTCTTGTGTGAAATTATTATTTTTCTTTAAACTATTTTCAACATCTGAATTTATTGATTTTTTAGATTCTAAATATGGTATTTTAAATACAAAAGAATATTTTTTGGGAGTATAATTAGAAATAAAAAGATCTTTATCTAAAATGTTTTTATCTTCATATAATTTTATTGATTTTGAAGAATTATTTCAACCTTTTATAGCATATTATACTAAATTTATACTTAATTTTCAATTAATTCTCAATCTTTTAAATCTACTAAGAGTTTTTCTCAAAATACTATAATATTACTCATCCATACTAATGTCCACATTATTGAAATTATTAATTTTTTATAATTAACATTACTAAATTTATACATATCTTTTCTTTTATAAATTAAAATTACTTTACTAGACTCTCAAAATCCTCTATATAAAATGGAATAGATCTTATTCTAATATAAATAGTTCTTATAATTTTGACTAGAAGAAAATATATATTTAATTACAACAATTTTCCAAATTATTAACTATATAAAAAACTCTATATTTTTTATCTCATTTTTAGCCAATTCTGTAATTTTTATTTTATATATCATATTATTTCCATCATTCTGAATAAGCAGATTCAATTGATTGAACTGGTGATTTTTCACTTTCTATTAACTTTTCGTTTATAAAGTCAACTTCAGAATAAAAATTATGGACTTTTTCTGTAGTAATTGCTTCTTTTTCTAAAACTGTTGTTAACATAATTTTCAATTTAAAATTTAATATTTTTTTATTTTACTATAATCACTAATTTTTTTTATTTTCTCATTTCATCATTTTTCTAAAACAACATTATATCAATCAACATTATTTATTAGTTTTTATAAAACTTATTTAAATCTAATTCCATATTATTCATTTCATTATCAATTTTATTAATTTTAGAAAATAAAATTTCAGATTCTTCTTTTTTTCATAATTTTTCTAAAGTATGGGCCTTTCTTAGTAATAAATCATAATCTCCTCAACTAATTTTTAATCATTCTTCTACATAAAATAAAGAATTAATATAATCTTCTAATTTTGAATATACAAATGATAGATTTAAATAAATGCTTTCTATTAATCTATTATCTAATTTCATATATTTTAATGCTCTTAAATAACTTTTTAAAGCTTTTTTATAGTATCATTTATAAAAATGATTATCTCATATTTTTCTTGATTTTTTAATTTTTCTATAATTATTCATATTTTTTATATTAATTATTATTTTTATTTTACTAAACTCTCAAAATCCTCTATATAAAATGGGAATAAGTCATATTTTCTTAGATTACTAATTTTTAATCAGTCAATATATTTAAGTCATAGTTCTTTTGTGATATAATTTTCAATTTGTCCTGAATAGTTACTTTCTACAAAAATAACTTCTTCTAGTTTTTCTATTTCTGCTCTTAATCTTTCATCAAGTGGTTTTAAAAATTTAATAATAATTAAACCAAATTCAGGATTATTTTTTATAAAATGTTCTGCTGTATATCTTGTAAATCAAGTAATAACTAACATTTTTTTTGCTTTTGGATTTACTATTTCATAACCAGAAAAACCTTCTTTTTTATAAAAATCTTCTAATTTTTTAAATCTTTTTTCAGTAAATTTTTGTTTTAAAATTGTATCTTCTGTAGTTGCACCATATTCATCATGCTCATAACTTGTAGCTATAAAATCTCAATTTTTTGTTCAAACATTTACTCTTGGTGAAATTCAACTTTCTGTTAATTCATATCTTTTATAATCTTCTGGAGGATTTTCTAAAACTACTCATCTATCAACTGGACAGGCTTCAAAATCTGAATGAGTTCAGTGCATTTCAGCAGCTTGTTTATCAGTTAATACAATTACTGGATTTTGATATTTATCAGCTAAATTGAGTGATAATCAACCAAAATAATAACTTTCTTCTAAATTACTTGGATACATAACAATATGTTCAAAATCACCAAAAGTTGGATTAAGTGCAAAATGAATATCTCATTGTTCTTGATAAGTTGGAGTTCCTGTACTTGGACCTGCTCTTTGAGCCAAAACTGCAACTATTGGAAATTCTGCTTGAACAGCAAAACTTAGTGCTTCAGTCATAAGTGCAAAACCTCAACCTGAAGTTGCAACCATTGCTCTTTTACCTGTAAAACTTGCTCAAATTGCAGAGTTAGCAACTGCTATTTCATCTTCTGCTTGTAAAAATGTTACTGTACCATCTTTTATAACTTCAGTTAAAACTGTTGAAGCTGGAGTCATTGGGTAAGCAGAAAAATATTCAAGTTCTGATTTAATTGCTCATTTTGCAATTGATTCATTTCAATAAGCTAGAGTTTTTGGTTCTCAGACTTTTTTAATATTGTAGAGATGTCCATTTATGGCATCTTTTTCTGAGACACGATAAATCGATGTCTCTACAGAATTTTGTATTTTATAAGTCTTATAAATATTTTCAATTACAGCTTTATTATATTTTACTACTGTTTCTCATTTTCTGGCAAATACTTTTTCAATTTTTTCTAAAATAATATTTAAATCTATATTTAGATATTTTGCTAAAATTCACAGTAAATATGTATTATCATATTTATCAGAAATTTCTAAATCTAAAATATTAAAATCTTGTAGGGAATGAAAATTTTCATTCCCTACATTTTCAGAATATTTTTCTGACCATTTTTTATTTATAATAATTATTGCTCCAGCCTTTAAACTAGGAATAGCTTTTTCCAAACTTTCAGAATTAAAAGCTAAAACTATATCAACATATTTAGTTAAAAATTTTTCATTTTTATCTGAAATAAAAATATCAAAGTAATTTACACCTCATTTTATTCTTGATTCATATTCTATATCAGTAATCATATCATATCCCAACTCAGCAAAAAGCCCAGCAACTATATCAACCGTAGAGTTTACTCAAGCACCAGCAGCGCCAGTTATTCTTATATTTAAATGCATATTTTATTTTATTAAAAGTAATTATTTTAATTATATAATATTTAATAAAAAAAACAAAATTAATAACTATATTTTTTCTAAAAAAAAACCTGAATAAATTATTCAGGTTTTTCAGTGTATATATTTTCCCTTCATCAGGTTTATGTATAATATTATAAACATCACCTAATCCTAATGCCATAATTTAAATTAATAAAAAAATAATAACTAAATTATAATTATTATTTTTCTATAAATCAAGTTTATTTAGTTTCTCAAGTAAATGTTTTAACTTCTACTTTATTTTGGTCAATTATCTTTTGTAAATTTTCTGGTGTTAATTCTTGATTATTTATTTCATAAGTTTGTGGTTCTGTAGGAGAAGTTAATACAAGAATACCTGTTCATACAACTGAAGCTATTATTCATAATAGACCTAATATAGCAAAAACTTTAACTGTTTTATTTTTTTTCATTTTCTTAATTTTAAAAAATATATAAATTATGCTTATAATTTATATATTTTTTCCTTTTTTTCAAGTTATTATTTAATATAATATTTTCAAGTTATAATACTATAAGTTATTTGAGTTAATTTTCATTTTTCTTTTTCTTTTTTTAATAAATATTCTGCTTTTATCTTTGGAATATCTCTAAATACTTTTGTAATCTTTTTTTCAAAATCTGAAATATTAATTTTTCAACTTATTTTTAAATCAATATTATCAAAAATCAATTCATTATTAGAAGATGTTTTTTCAATAGATGGATTTAATCTTATATTAGAAAAATAATGTTTATTATTATCAATTTTATAATCAGAATTAAAAATAGCTGAATATTTTATATCTTTTTTTCAATTTCCTATATCTATATTTAACTCTGATTCAACTATTTTTATAGAAAACTTTTCTCAGATTTCTCTTTCTACATCTAAATTAGAATACTTAACATCTAAAATATTTAAAATATTTCTAAATTCTCATTTATTTCAAAGTAATTTTGCTATTTTAAACGTTTGAATTATTTGGTCATCATTATTTTTTTCATATTGATTTCATTCAAAATCTTCTTTTTTTTCTATATCAGATACAAAGAAAGTATTTATAAAAAAGTTTTTAAAATTATACTTTTCTTTTTCTTCATTTTTAGCTTTAGAAAATAACTCTTTATATTTTTCTTTTTCATTATCTAATGAATAACTTGTAGATTCTAAAAAAAGATATTTTTGTCTTTCTCTAGAATTTTCATAATTTCAGCTATACTTATAATCAATATTCTCTATTCTATTTAAAGAATAAGGTAATAGATCAAATGAAAAAGTTCTACCATTTATTGAAATATTTTTTACTCTATATAAATATCCTTCAACTTCACAAACTAAAGAAGATATTAATATTCAAGAAAAAGTTTTAATATATTCCCTACATTTTTTTTCACTTAATTTTTCTTCTTCATCTTCATATACTTCTATTCAAGATAGAATTCTATTAACTTTTGAATAATTTTTTTTATATGAAGAATAATTTTCTAAAGCATCAATATATTCTTTTAATTGTATTTTTATTATCTTATATTTTTTAATATAAGAATCATATTTCAATAAATTTTCTTTAAAATATTTTTCAGATTTATCATATTTATTAAAAAGTTTTTCTATAGAATTATTAATTTCTTTAATATTTTGTATGTTTTTTTCATCTTTAAAAATAAGTAATTCTTGATTATTTCTTTCATTTTCAAAATATCTATATCTTAAACTTTTTGATATTTTTTCTAATAAATTTAAATTATAAATTGTATTAACTAAAAATTTATCCCTTTCATCTATAGTAATATTTTTTTCTATATTGTGAGAATATGAAATAAATCATTTTAATAAAATATTATAATATTTTTCTTCTATATCTAAATTTAAAAAATTTGATACTAAAATATCTTGTTTAAATAAGATATAATATTCTTTGTCTAATAAAGTTAAATCCTTATTTTCAATATCTAAAACTGAAAG
>JAUZRO010000144.1 GCA_030950465.1 Candidatus Altimarinota bacterium
AATTTATGTAAAGTTGCAAAAAGAGTTTCACACTGATTTTCTTCAAAAGTTATGTATATCAAAAAATTAACTGCTAGATTTTGTTTGAAAAAACTTGAAATTTAGATGGTATTTTTCCTGCTATCACGAAAAGAGCCAAAAACTATTTTTGAAAAAAAGAAAAAAAGTGCATCAACATAAGAAGATAAAATTATAAAATATACTATATAATGAAAAATTGACACATATTGATATTAAATGGTCAAAATTAATACTAAGGAATTAAGTATTTAATTTTAATTCTATAAATAATACTTTTTTATCTAATAAAAAAAGATATAGTAGAAAAACTTACTGTATCTTTTCTTACTATATATTTCTAGTTAATACTTTCCATATAAACACAAAAATTGCACTCCATAATCTTTTTAATCTAACATTTTTTTGTGGTCAAGTAGCCAGTCTGTATAACCACTCAAAACCTATTGCTCTCCAGAATTTGGGAGCTCTTTTTTGAAAACCTGTAAAATAATCAAAACTTGAACCAATTCCAAGTCATAATTTAATATTATAACATTTATCCATAATTTTTACTACTGCTTGTTCTTGCTTTTTCATTCATAAAGTTGCAAATAATATTTTTGAATCTGAATTTTTAATTTTTTCAATAATACTATTTTTATCTTCTGGTTTATAAACAAAAAAATCAAAATCTAACTTTGGAAATTTAGTAGATATTTTTTCTCTAAAAGTTCTTTGAGATTTAACTTTAGCTAAATCTTTTGGATAATATGGATCAATAATAGTAATTTTTATATTTTCTTTTTCAGCATAATTAACTAAATCAGTAGTTAAATCACTTCCACAAATTCTTTCTCAATATTTTTTATAAAGCATATTTCTTCTAAAAAATAAGTTAAAGAAAAAATAAGGCAACATAATAACTCACCCTAACCCTCTCTTTACAATAGAGGTAGTATTTTTGAAAAAATCTTGAATTTGAAAAGCAACATACATTCAAATTCAATCTATAGTTAAATAACTTGCTTTATTTAATAAATCTTGAAATTCATCATCTTCCAAAGTTTTTAATAAAATTTCTGGATTTGGTGTGAAAACAATATTTTGAGTATTAAATGTAGTTATTTCTCAAAAAAGTTCTTTATAAGTTTTTGAATATAATTCTGTATTAAATATTTTTGATACTCCATGAATATTTGTCTTATTATACATTTGTTTTGTTATTATTTTATAGAAGTAAATAATATTATATAAAAAATAAAAAAGAAATAATTTAAATTATTTCTTTTTTATAACTATTTTTTATTAGCCATTTCTTCCATTTTCTTTTGTCTAGCATAGAATTTATCAACTGCACCAGTTTTAAGAATTCTTTTTTCACCAGTATAGAAAGGATGACATTTAGAACATACTTCCATTCTTACTTCTTCATCTTTAATACTTGATCCTACTTCAAATGTTGCTCCACAAGAACAAATAAATTTTACTTTTTGAGTAAGTGGGTGTAAATCTTTTTTCATGTTTTTTATTTTTTTAAGTTGCCCGCTTAATACGGTACAAAAATTTAATATAAATTTGGTGCTCAAAGAGAGACTTGAACTCTCACGTCCGAAGACATCGGCTTCTAAGACCGACGTGTCTACCAATTCCACCATTTGAGCTTAAAACCTTTATACCAATATGGAATAAAGGTTTATTTTGTAATTTTAAATATGGTGGGCAGAGGGGGATTCGAACCCGCGAAAGCAAAGCTAAGAGAGTTACAGTCTCTTCCATTTGACCGCTCTGGAATCTGCCCAAAAATTTTAATTTAAAAATGGAGCCAATTATCGGACTTGAACCGATGACCGTTCGCTTACAAGGCGAATGCTCTACCACTGAGCTAAATTGGCTTTAATTATTTGCTTTTTTATTTGAAAGCAGAGATACTATATTCAAAACATAAGATATTGCAAACTTTTTTTTGAGTTTTTTAAGTTGCTTTATTTTAAATAAAAATTAATATATTTTTAGTAATAAAAACTATAATAAAAATTATAATAAAAAATATGAATTATATAGAAAAAATAGATGATTTTTTTAAAAAAAAATCAGAATTACCAAAAATGGTAATTATTTATTGACCAACAGCTTCTTGAAAAACAGCTATGAGTATCAATATTGCTAAAAAATTAAATTCTGAAATTATTTCAACTGATTCTAGGCAAATTTTTAGAGAATCAAATATTGGAACAGCAAAAATCACATTAGAAGAAATGGACTGAATTAAGCATCATATGGTAGATATTTGTAATTTAGATGAAGAATTTTCAGTTTGAGCTTACAAAAAACAATCAGAAAAAATAATAGAAAATTTATATAAACAAAATAAAATACCTATATTAGCTTGATGAACAGGGTTATATATTGATTCTATAATTTATGATTTTGAAATTCCTGAAATTTTAGCTGATAAAAATTTGAGAGAAAAATTAGAGCAAGAGGCTAAGGAATTTTGAGTTGATTTTGTTTATGAACAATTAAAAAAAATAGATCCAGAAAATTATGAAAAAGTTCATAAAAATAATGTCCAATATGTAATTAGAGCAATTGAAGTAAAGATTTTATCTTGAAAATCTAAATATGAAAACCCAGTTAAAAAAAAATTAAAATATGATGTTTTATTTTTAACTCCATATACTTGAGATAGGGAAAAATTATATTCAAGAATTGATTTAAGAGTTGATTTAATGTTTGAAAAATGACTTGAAGAAGAAATACAAAGTTTAATAAGAAAATGATATTCTAGAAAATCTTTCTGACTAAAATCTATTTGATATACTGAATATTTTGATTATCTAGAGTGAGTTTATAGTTATGAAGAAATGATAGAAAAAATTAAACAACATTCAAGAAATTATGCAAAAAGACAATTAACATGGTTTAGAAAATATGAAAATACTAATTAAATTGGTATTTTTTTTGCTTTTAAATATAATTAGAAAAAAATATTATTAATTAATAATAAAATTATGAAATTTATAGTAAAAAAATTAGGTTGAGAAAATGCAGCACAACTTCATAATAGTGCTCATAATATTTATGATGATTTTATAAAAGGGAAAAATCAAGCTATTGTGGTTTCTGCTATGAGAAATCCAGAATTTAATACAACAGATAAATTAATATTACTTTGAAAAGAACTTTGAAAAAAAGAAATTAATGAAAAACTAGTTTTTGAAATAATAAATAATATAAAAATATTTCACCTAAATTTATTAGAATGTGAAATGCTTTGTTCAAAAGATAAATTAAAAAATATTATAGAAATATTATTTGATAATCTTGAAAATAATATTAGATATTTTATAAATAAATCAACAGAGAGTTTTAACTCTCTGTTTTTTCCAGAAAAGAATAATGATTATTCTATAGAATTAGAAAATTGAGAAAAATTATCTATAATAGGATTTTGAGAAAAAGTTTCTGCTAAAATAATTTCAGGTGTAATTGATACTATGTCTTTAAAATCTATTTGTTCAAAAAGTATAGATTTATGAAATATTATATCTGATATAGATTTAGAAAATAAATCTAGAAAAGAAGTTTTTGATATGTTAACACTAAAATTATCAGATATAGTAATTGAAAAAAATAAATGATGAAATATTCCAGTTTTATCAGGTTATATTTGAAGTTTTCCAGAATGAATTGAAGAGAGAATATGAAGAGGTTATTCTGATGCAACAGCTGCAATTACAGCTGTTTGATTAGCTAGAAAATGATATTGAGTAATTATAGAAATACAATAATCAGTTAAATGATTATTAAGTGCAGATCCTAGAATTTTAAATAATCCAGAAGATGCAAAAATAATTAAACAATTAAATTATTTAACAGCAAGAGAAATAACATGAGATAGTTGAGCTCAAGCTAAATTACTTCATCCTCAAACTTTGAGAAGTGAAGTTCAGGAGGCCTGAATAAAAATACATTTATTTGATCCTTTTTCTTGAAGTTCTGGTTCTTGGATATTAAATGAAAATAAAGAAAAAACTGATAAATGTAGTTGAATAAGATTTATTTGATGAAGAAAAAATGTTATATTTTTTTCTATTAGTTCTGGTAAAATGTTTGAAAAATCTATTTTATCAAGATTATTTTATATTGTAAAAGATTACTTTTCAGTAGATATTGTTAGTTCAAGTGAAACAGAAATTAGTTTTACAGTTGATTGAAATTGAAAATGTGAAAAAAAAATATTAGAAATGACTGAAAAAATTAAAAAAGAATTTAATCTATTGGATAATTCTACTTCTGAATTTGTAGAATATAAAAAAAATAGAGCATTAATTTTTTGTGTATGAGAACATATGAAAAATTATATTTGATTAATGGCTAAAGCAATTACAATATTATCAGATAATAATATTAATTTAAAAATTGTAAGTCAAGGTAGATTACAAAGAGCAATGATTTTTTGAATAGAAGAAAAAGATTTAAAAAAAGCAATTAATTTATTACATAATGAATTTATAATATGCGCAGTGAAATAAGTACCCTTGGGGTAAAAAAAGAAAATAAAATAATATTGTTTAATGAAAAAGAGGTAAGAAGAATCTGGGATGATGAAAAAGAAATGTGGTATTTTTCTATTATTGATATAGTTTGAATTTTGACTGTTCAATCAGATTCATTAAAAGCTAGAAAATATTGGAATAAGCTTAGTGAGAGACTTAGAAATGAATGAAGTGAAGTGGTGACAGAATGTCACCAGTTGAAAATGCTTGCAAAAGATTGAAAAATGAGAAAAACTGAGGTTTGAAATACAGAAACTATTTTAAGATTAATTCAATCAGTTCCCAGTAAAAAAGCAGAACCTTTTAAGATGTGGCTAGCAAAAGTATGAAATGAGAGAATTGAAGAAACTGAAAATCCTGAATTATCTTTTGATAGAGCAATGGAAACTTATTTGAAAAAATGATATTCTAAACAATGGATAAACCAAAGATTAAAAAGTATTGAAGTTAGAAAAGAACTTACAGATGAGTGGAAAAAAAGATGAATGAAGCAGTGATTAGAATATGCAATTTTGACTGATGAAATAACAAAAGCTTGGTCCTGAAAATCTATAAAAGACTATAAAAAAATTAAATGATTAAAAAAAGAAAATCTTAGAGATAATATGTCAAACTTAGAATTAGTTTTGAATATGTTGGCAGAAGCTTCAACAACTAAAATTTCAGAAAAACAAAAACCAGAATGATTTGAAGAAAATAAAAAAATTGCAAAAAAAGGTTGAATTGTTGCAAAAAAAGCTAGATTAGAATTAGAAAAACAAACTTGAGAAGATATTATTTCTAATAAAAATGCTTTAGAATTAGGAAAAAAATTGGATTTAGATTAATTTTATATTTAAATAAAGAAAATATGAAAAATTATAATATAGCAATAATTGGTTGTACCGGTGCTGTTTGAGTTGAAATGATAAAATGCCTAGAGAATTTAAAAATTCCAATATCACAGTTAAAATTATGAGCAAGTCCTAGAAGTACTGGTAAAATAGTTGAAACTTTTATGTGAAATATTGAAATAAAAGAAGTGAATGAAGACTTTTTTGAAAATATTGATTATGCTTTATTTTCAGCAGGTTGAGAAAAATCTAAAAAATATATTCCAATTGCAGTTGATAAATGAGTGGTTTGTATAGATAATTCATCATACTTTAGATATGATGAAAATATTCCTTTAGTTGTTCCTCAGATAAATTGAGATACAATTTGAAATTCTAAAATTATAGCAAATCCTAATTGTACAACTGCAATTGCTGCTGTGGTTTTAAATCCTATTTATAAAAAATATGGAATTAAAAAAATAATAATGTCAACTTATCAAGCTACAAGTTGAGGATGAGCCAAAGCAATGGCTGAGCTGGAGGGGAATACTCAAAAATATTTTAGCTGAGAAAAGGCAACTATTGAACAATTTGTAGATAATATTGCATTTAATGTAATTCCACATATTGATAAGTTTCAGGAAAATTGATATACAAAAGAAGAAATGAAGGTAGTTTGGGAGACACAAAAAATATTTTGAGATAATAATATTGATATAAGTTGTACTTGTGTTAGAATCCCAACTTTTAGAGCTCATAGTGAATCTATAGTTTTAGAAACTGAAAAAAATGTAGATATTGAAGATATTAAAAATATTTTAGAAAATGCTCCTTGAGTAGATTTAGTTGATGACATAGAGAATAATAAATATCCAATGCCTCTTTATGCAAGTGGAAAAAATAATGTTGAAGTAGGAAGAATTAGAAAAAATTTGGTTTTTGGTGATAAATGAATAGAATTATTTATAAGTTGAGATCAACTATTAAGAGGTGCTGCTCTAAATGCAGTTGAAATTTTGGAAGTTTGTATTAATAATTTAAAAAAATAAAAAATATGAAACAAAGAATATTTATATTGTGAGCAAGTGGGAATGTTGGGAGAGAATTAGTTAAGCAAATTTTTGAAAAAGATGGGATTTGATTTCATACTAATCCTTCAGTTATTGTTTGAGTTGCAAATAGTCAAAATTTTATATTTAATTCTAGTTGATTAGAAACTTCTCAAATAGAGCAAATTATAGAATCAAGAGAAAAAGCCGTTCATATTTTAGAAAAAGATTGAACTAAAATAAATGAATTAAGTGATTTATTAGAAGTTATAAAAAAATATTGATTAGATTGAGAAGTTATTTTTGCTGATGTTACGGCTGGAAAAGAAGAACTTTTAGAATTTCATAAGCAAGTAATTCATAATTCTCAAAATTTTTTAGTAACTGCTAATAAAAACCCTATATCTTTGTATTCAATAGAAGATTTTAATGACTTAATTTTTTATAGTTGAAGATATGATACGAATACAACAGTTATGTGAGGAGGTTGAGTTTTGAATTTTGTTAATGAAAGAAATGATAAAATTAATGATAAGATAGTAAAAATAGAATGAGTTTTTTCAGGAACTCTAGGTTATATTTTATCAGAATTAGAACAATGAGAAAAAAGTTTTTCTGAAATTGTAAGACAAGCAAAAGAACTTTGATATACAGAACCAAATCCTTGGGATGATTTGAATGGTCTAGATGTTGCTAGAAAATTAGTTATTTTAGCTAGATATGCTGGTCATAATATAGAAATTAATGATGTAATAGTTGAACCACTTATTTCAGAAAAATATTCTACTTTAGAATGAGAAGAATTTTTAAATGCTTTAAATGAAGAAGACCCTTATTTTGAAGAAAAATCAAAAGAAGCAAAAAATAATTGAAAAGTTTTAAGATATGTTTGAGAATTAACAAATAAAGATAATAAATTAGTTTTAAAAGTTTGATTGAAAGCAGTTCCTAAAAATTCAGATTTATGAAATCTGTCATGAACTTCTAATTTGGCACTTATAGAAACAGAAATATTAGCAAAACCTTTGCCACATGTTATAAAATCAAGATGAGCAGGTTTGGCAGTTACAGCTGGCTCAATAAGAGTTTGAATTGCAAAAATGTTACCAAATTATATTAAAAATTAATAAAAAATAATTATGAAAATTTGTTTAATAAATTTTGAAGCTGCTTGGAAGGATAAAGAAAAAAATATAGAAAAAAAAGAAGAATTAATAAAAAGAGCTTTGGAAATGAAACCTGAAACTAATCTGATTATTTTTCCAGAATTAAGTTTAACTTGATATGTTTTAGATAAAGATAATATAAAATTAGCTGAAACTGAATTTTGAGAAAGTATTGAAAAAGTTAAAAATTTAGCTAAAAAGTATGAAGTTGCAATTATGTTTGGTTTTATTGAAAAAAAGTGAAATGATAAACCTTATAATTCAACTATTGTTATAGATAAAAATTGAGAAACTTTAGCTAAATATAGAAAAATTCATCTATTTACTCAAAGTGTTGAACCAGATTTATTTTCTGCTTGAGAAAAATTAGAAACTTTTGAATTTGAATGAGTAAAATGTGGTCTATCAATTTGTTTTGACATTAGATATCCTAGACTTTATGAAACTTATAAATATGAATGAGTAGAATGTGTGTTTACACCCTATGCTTGGGTTGATTGAAGAAATAAACCAGATATTTTTGCAAGTTTATCTAAATGAAGAAGTTCAGAAAATCAATTTTTTATGGTTTGAGTAGATAATATTTGAAAAGATATTAATAATTCTTATATTTGAAATGCAATAGTTTCTAATCCATATTCAGAAGATATTAAAGAAACTTTTGAAGAAATTTTTCATTTTGCTAATATAGATACTACAGAAATAAAAAGTATTGAAAATATTATTCCTTTGGAAGATGGTTTTAAAGAAGATTATATAATTTAAAAATTAATAAAAAAAAGATGAAATATTTATGAGAAGGTGGAGTAAATTTATTCCAAAAAATTGCTATGTTAGTTGCAGATTATAAAGAAAAAAATGGTGAAGATAATTTAATTAATATAGGTTCAGGTGAGCCAGATACTACTCCACCAGAAACATTAAAAAAATTAGTAGCTGAAGAAGTTTTAAGTAATTCTTATGCTACTCATACTTATCAAGAAAATAATTCTAAAAATAAATTAAACCAAAATTTTGTTAAATTAAATACTGGTTTAAATATAGATGAATACCCTCATTTATCTACTCAAATATTACCTTGAGAAAAACCTATGTTAGGACTTTTACCTATTGCTTGTTGAGCAAATAGAAATGATGTAGAAATTTCAAATCAAGGTTATATGGTTAATTCTCCAAGTTATGATGTTATTCAAACTTGGTCTAGTTATTTATGAGAAAAAAGTTTTGTTTGGCCAATGTTTGCTGAAGAAAACTTTGCTTTAAAAGTTGGAAATATGCCTACTGGAGTAAAACCAAGAATGATTTTAACTGTAAAACCTGGTAATCCTTGTCCAGTTGGAGCTACAAAAGAAGAATGGGTTGAATTAATCGAACATTGTATTTCTAATAATATTAGATTAGTAAATGATGGAGCATATACTGCTTTGACTCATAATAAACACGTAACTTTAACAGAAGTTGCTAAAGATTACCCAAAATTAGATTGGATAGAATTATTTTCAGGTTCAAAAACATTTTCAATGTGTGGTTGGAGATTAGGAGTTGCAGTAGGTAGTAATGATTTTATTTCAGAATTAGCAAAAATTAAATGAAATACAGATTCTGGAGCTTTTGGCCCTTTAGTTTCAGGTATGGAAAAATATTTAGAATGAAAACAAGCAACTCTTGATGCTAAAGAAAAACAAGAAATGTATAAAAAAAGATTAGATATTTTAATCAAAGTTTTTACAGATTTTGGTCTAAAATTAGCTTGTCCAACAGATGCATGATTTTTTATGATGTTTGATTGTCCAAAAATTCTAGATTGAAAAGAAGTAATTAATTCAGAAGAATATAACAAAGAAATTATTACAAAAATTTGAGTAGTATGAGTACCTTTTTCAGGACAAAAATGAGAACAATTTATCAGGTATTCAGCTTGTTATGATGCATTTGATGAAGCTAAAATAGCTAAGTTAAAAGATGTTTTGAGTAGAGTTGAAATTAGTTATTAATTTTAAAAATTATGCAATTTAAAGAAGTTATAGAAAAATTAAAACCATTACAAGATTTTTCAGTAGAAATTAAATTAAATTCTTGAGAGAGTTTAACTATTGAAAATATAGAATGAAAAAAAGCTAGTTTACAGCTTTTACAAAATCATCTAAATTGAAAAAATTCTACTACAGAAAGATTTGAACTAGAAAGTTTTTGTGAATATTATGAAGAATATAAACAAAATCCAGAAGGTCATCATACAACTATTGCTTTTTTGGATAGGTATAATGAAGAGGGTGGAGAAATTTTTAAAATATAGTTTAATAATATTTATTTTAATTAAAAAATACTATGAAAATTGCAATAGTTGGTTATGGGAGAATGTGAAAAGTAGTTGAAAAACATTCTTTGCAAAGAGGGGATGAAATAGTTGCTATTATTGACCCAAGTCAAAATACTAAAAAAGAGGATTTATTATGAAAGGATTTTGATGTGATTATTGAATTTAGTATTCCACAAGTTGCTATGGATAATTTAAATTTTTATGCTAAAAATTGATTTAAAGTAGTTATGGCAACTACTGGTTGGTGGGAAAATCTTACTGAAATAAAAGAAACTTTTAATAATTCTAAATGAGCAATTATTTGGAGTGGAAATTTTTCTTTGTGAGTAAATTTATTTTATAGTATGCTTGAAAAAGTTAGTAAAATAATGAATAAGATTCCTGAATATGATGTTTTTGGACATGAATACCATCATAAAATGAAAGCAGATTCTCCTTCTTGAACATTAATCAATATGTGAGATATTATTTTGGAAAATATAGATAGAAAAACAGAAAAACAAGTAAATTGTCTAAATGAAAGACCAATAAAAGATGAAGAATTGCATCTATCTTCTATAAGAGGTTGAAATATCCCTTGAACTCATATTATAACTTTTGATTCAGAATTTGATACAATTGAATTAAAACATACAGCCAGAACTAGAGATTGATTTGCAGTTTGAAGTTTGGTTTGTGGTGAATGGTTAAAAGAAAGAACTGGATATTTTGAAATAAAAGATTTTACTAATAGTTTATAAAAAAATAAAAATAAAAATAAAAATATGAAATGATTATGGACAGCTTTGATTACTCCTTTTAAAAAATGAAATTGAATAGATAGTGAAATTGATTATGTTGCACTTGAAAAATTATTAAATATGCAAATAGAAGGCTGAGTTGATTGAGTTTTATTGCTTTGAACAACTGCTGAAAATCCTACTTTAACTAAAGAAGAATGATTAAAAATAGTAAAGTTTTCTATAAATATTTTGAAATGAAAAACTAAAATAATGGTAAATGTTTGAACTTATTCTACAAAATCTAGTATAGAAAATATAGAAAATTTTGATAAAGTTAAATGAATTGATATTTATTTAGTTGTGAATCCATATTATAATAAACCTACTCAAACTGGTTTAAAAATGCATTTTATTACTTGTGCAAAAGGAACTTCAAGAAATATAGTTTTATATAATATAAAATGAAGAACTTGAGTAAATTTAGAAACTTCTACTTTGCTTGAAATAGTTTGAGAATGTGATAATGTAATTTGAGTTAAAGAAGCAAGTTGAAATATGGAACAAATGTTAGAAGTTGTAAATAAAACTTCAGATGATTTTTTAGTTTTTTCATGAGATGATAGTTTAACTTATGAATTAGTTAAAAATTGATGAAGTTGAGTGATTTCAGTTGCTTCAAATATTTTTCCAAAAATGATGAAAGAATTTATTGATTCATGTTTTGAAGATAACTCAAAAGCAGAAATATTAAATAATAAATACTCTGAATTATTTGATAAATTATTTATTCAAGCAAATCCACTTCCATCTAAAACTTATCTTGCAACTAAATGAATTATTGAAGAAGAATTTAGGCTTCCAATGTGTAGGATGGATAATAATGAAAGAATTGAATTTTTAGATTTTATGAAAAATAATTATTAATTATGAAAAAGATTAAATTTATAAAAATGACTAACAATATGGATTATTGAAATCCAAACTTCATAACTCAAGAAATTTGAGAAAGAATAGAAAAAGAGTTTTCCACACCTGTTTATGTTTATTCTGAAAGTGAATTAGAAAAAGCTGCTGACGATTTTTTGGCTTTTCCAAATGCTTTTGGTTGTGATACAAGGTATGCAATGAAAGCAAATCCTAATATTAATATTTTAAAAATATTTAATAAAAGATGAATTTTAATTGATGCAAGTAGTGAATATGAAGTTTATAGAGCTGTAAATGCTTGATATAAATATGAAGATATTTCTATTTCTGCACAAGAATTTCCTGTAAATGCTGAAGAATTAATTAAAAAATGATTATTTTTTAATGCTACAAGTATTCATCAAATTGAAGAAATTTGAAAAATAATAAAAAAATTGTCAACAGAGGGCTTCAGCCCTTTGAATAATTATAAAATTTGAGTTAGAATAAATCCTGGAACAGGGGATTGAGCATTTAAAGCAATATCAACTGGTTGAACTACTTCTGGTTTTGGTATTTGGCATGAAAAAATTCCTGAAATAAAAGAAATTGCAAAAAGATATAATTTAGAAATTTTAAAAATTCATATTCATATTGGTTCAGAAAATACTCCAGAATCTTGGGTTAACTCAGCAAATATTTGATTAGATTTTGTAGATATATTTACAAATGTAGATACTATAGATTTATGAGGAGGTTTTAAAAAAGCAATTATGCCTTATGAAAAAAGTGCAGATTTACAATCTATTTGAAAAGCAGTTTCTGAAAAGTTTGAATATTTTTATAAAAACACTTGAAGAAAAATAAAGTTAGAAGTAGAACCTTGAAAATCTTTAGTAATAAATTCTTGCTCTATTTTAACAAAAGTTGTAGATATTGTTGATACAGGAAAAGAAGGTTATGAATTTTTAAGAATAAATTCTTGAATGACTGATATGCTAAGAGTTCCAATGTATTGAATACAAGAACCAATTTATATAATGAACTCAGAAACTGAAAAAAAAGATTATATAATGATATGACATTGTTGTGAGTCTTGAGATTTACTCACTTGTAAATTATATGAGCAAGAAACTTTAGAAAATAGAAAATTTAACAAAGCTAATATTTGAGATTTAGTTGTAGTTGATTGAGTTTGAGCGTATAATTCTTCTATGAGTATGAAAAATTATAATTCTTTTCCAGAAAGTTGAGAGTTATTATTAAGAAAAGATTGAAGTATTGTTGAAATTAGAAAAAGAGAAAAAATGGAAGAAATTTGGAGAAATGAAATTGAAGTAGTGTAAAATATATTAAAAATAAACTTAATAAAAAAAATGAAAAAATATTTTATACAAACATTTGGGTGTGCTATGAATCAAGCTGATAGTGAAAAAATTAATATGATTTTTTTACAGTCTTGAATATTTAGAACACAAGAGAGAAGTGATGCTGATATTATTATTTTTAACACTTGTAGTGTAAGAAAAAAATGAGAGGATAGAGTTCATGGTCTTATTAAAGATATTAAAAAAGAAAGTGAAATTAACTGAAAAAATGTAATTGTTTGAATTACAGGTTGTATGGTTAGAAAGACTTGAATTAATAAAAAATATCTTGAAGAAGGTATTAAAAGGAAAAAAGATAATGCAAAAAAAATAAATTTACTTTCTTCAAAAGAGTGAATTTTTAATTATGATGATATGTTATTTCCAGTCTTATGAGAAAGATTAGATTTAACTATAAGAATTGAAGAAATAAAATATCTTCCATTAATGTTAACTCATATTTTTTGAGAATCTATTTGAAATGATCATAAATTTGATGATTATTTGAAACAAAATCAATTAAGAGAAAATAAAGCAAGTTGAATTATTATAATTCAATCTGGTTGTGATAATAATTGTTCTTATTGTATTGTTCCTCAAACTAGATGAAGAGAAAATTCAAGAACTATTGAAGAAATAGTAGAAGAAGCAAATAGAATAGTAGTTGATTGAGTAAAAGAAATAACTTTAGTATGACAAAATGTAAACTCTTATTGAAAAGAATTTGTGGATAAAAAATTCTGGAACAAAGAAAAATGAAAGTGGAATGAGTGATTATGAAAATCACCATTTAGAAAACTTTTAGAAGAGTTAAATAAAATAGAATGACTTGATAGAATTAGATTTACTTCAAGTAATCCTCATGATATGACTCAAGATATTTTAGATGCCCATTTTGATTTGAAAAAAACCTGTAATTATCTTCATTTTGCACTTCAATCTGGTAGTGATGAAATGTTGAAAAGAATGATTAGAAAACATTGATATAAAGATTTCAAAAAAATGGTAGATTATTTAAGATTAAGAGATCCAAATTTTTCTATTTCAACTGATATTATAGTTTGATATTCTTGAGAAACTGAAAAAATGTTTGAAGAAACTATAACTGCTTTTGATGAATGTGATTTTGATTTTGTTTTCACAGCAAGGTACTCAGTAAGAAAATGAACTATTGCAGAAAAAATTTATCCAGATGATATTTCAAGTGAAGAAAAGGCAAGAAGATGGCATTTTTTAAATGATAAAATGATAAAATCTATTGCTATTAGAAATAAATTAATGCTTTGAAATATTGAAGAAATTTTAATTTCTTGAAAAAAAGATTGAGATTTTTTCTGAAGAACAAGAAATTTTAAAGAAGTATTTTTTAAGGATTTAGAAGAAAAAATAAATATCTGAAATATTGTAAAAGTTAAAATCACAGAATTAGATTGATTT
>JAUZRO010000145.1 GCA_030950465.1 Candidatus Altimarinota bacterium
ACATTAAAAATCAACAAAAAAAGAGAAAAAAGTTTATTTAAAACTTTTCTTCTCTTTTTTATATGTTTTAATAGCATTATAATATAATTTATAGCTATTATTTTTTCTAGATTTTTCCTGCTATCACGAAAGGAGCCATTTATTTTTTGCTTTTTTATAAATAAAAATATAATTCTATAAAATATATTTTAAAATAAAAAGAGAATGGCTTGAGAGAAAAAAATGTTGAGAGATATTCAGAGGGCAATAAATGATTTTGATATGATTCAAGATTGAGATACTGTTTTACTTTGAGTATCTGGTGGGAAAGATTCTATGTTTTTGGGTTATGCAATGAGTCAATTAAAAAAAAGAATGAAAAATAAATTCAAAATTATTTGAGTTTATATGTTTAAAGAATTTTTAATAGATTGTGATATTAGATTTGAAGAAAAGAAAAAATATTATGAAGAGGAATTGTGAATTCCTTTAGAAAGAGTAAATATCAAACTTCCAGAAGATTCTAAAATGAATGAGCATTGAGTAAAACAAACTTGTCAATGGTGTGCTTATGCTAGAAGAATTTCTATGATGAAACTTTGCCAAAAATTCTGAGCTACTAAAATTATGTTATGACATCATATGGATGATGTAGTTGTTACAACTTTTATGAATATGACTCAATGAAGAAAATTTCAAGTTATGGCTCCTCATAATAAATTAATGAGTGGAAAACTTAGTTTTATCAGACCAATGGTTTATCTGAGAGAAAAAGATATTATGAATTTTGTAAAAGAAAATAATATTCCCTATTCTTGATGTGAATGTCCAGTTGGTGAAGCTTGAATGAGAATGAAAATCAAAAAAGAAATAATTTGGCATAATGAAAAAGTATTACCAAATTTTACAGAAAATGTTTTTTGGGCATTTATAAAAGAATTTCAAGATAAATATAAAGATAAAAAGTATATGACTTAAAAAAGATTAGAAAAATATTTTTCTAATCTTTTCTTTTATTTACAATAGTAATTGATAATATAAATGCAAAATTTAGCATTAAATATAAAAAGTAATAAAAATACAAATTTGTATCTGTTATTCACCTACATTTTCAACTATTCCAAATATAGTCATTATTTATAAAATTATTATTTATAAAATAAACACAATTAAAATCTAAAGCCTTATCATTATATAAAGATGTTTTAACAACTGAATTAATAGTTTTTAATTTAATATCTAATAAATTAGTTGAAATTAAGGGGGCTATATAAAAGAATAAAGCCAAAAATAATAAAAATATAGTATTATAAATTCAAGTTCAAATTTTTGAAAAAAGTAATTTTAAAAAATCTGAAAAAGTAAAAAGAAGTAGAAAAATTAGAAATAATATTAATGTAGTATTTAATAAAAATCAATGAAATACAGTAATAATTATAGAAGAAAATATAAAAATTATAATAAAGTATATGTATTTATAAATTCAA
>JAUZRO010000146.1 GCA_030950465.1 Candidatus Altimarinota bacterium
TTATGTAAAGTTGCAAAAAGAGTTTCACACTGATTTTCTTCAAAAGTTATGTATATCAAAAAATTAACTGCTAGATTTTGTTTGAAAAAACTTGAAATTTAGATGGTATTTTTCCTGCTATCACGAAAAGAGCCAAATAAAATTGAAAAAAATAAATATTATGATATTATATATTTAATAAAAATTAATTAAAAAATTATGTATAAAACAGTTGAAGCAAGATTAAATAATAATACAGTTATTTTTAATGATGATTTTAATGCTCCACAAAAAAATATGAAAGTATTAATAACATTTATTGAATTAAAAAATAATAATGTTAGTCCAATTTCTGGTTCAGAAGAAGTTTTATGAACTAAAGACCATAATGATTTTATTTCATTATTAAAAAATGCATAATGAAAATTATTATTACAGACTTTTTTGAAAAGAATTTAAAAAAAGTTGTTAAAGATTTATCTATTGAAGATATTATTTCTAAAATAAATATAGAATCAAAAAATTTTGTAGATTTAAATTCACCATATTTTAAAGTTAAAATAAATTCAAAAAATAAGACTTATAGATTATTATTATCTTATGATAAAGAAAATATAATAATATTATTTATAAGAATTTTTGATAAAAAAGATAAATTAATTTGAGAAAATATTAATTGGAAGATACACAAAGAAAAGATTATTGAATGGAGGAATAAAAATATTGAAGATATTAAAAAATGAAACTATAGAAAAGTCTTTATGTAAAAAGGTTTTTCTATTTTTTACTAAATTTATTAAACCTAAACCTATGAAAACAATACCCCAACTATGGAAACAAAACTTTAAATCAAATAAATCTGAGGATTTTCTTTGGGATAATATTTTGTGAAAACAAACTAAAAAAGAATTTATTTTAAAGGCTTATTTTATAGCTTGAAGAATAAAAAAAATAGAATGAGAATATATTTGAATTATGTTACCAGCTGTAGGTTGAGCAAGTTTATTAATTATGGCAACTTATTTGGCTGGAAAAATTCCTGTGATGTTTAATTGGACTTTGCCAACTGATGCTTTTAAGCATTGTGTTAATTTTTCAAAAGTAGAAAAAATTATATCTGTTTCTAGTTTTTATGATAGAGTTAAAAGTCCTGTTTTGGATGAATATAATAAAGAAGGTAAATTTATATTTTTAGAAGATTTATTAAAAGATTGAAAAATTACTGAAAAAGTTTGAGCTTTGGTTAAAAGTTTTTATATGCCTTTACCAAAAATTGTAGGGAATGAAAATTTTCATTCCCTACAAAATACAGCAGTAATTCTTTTTACTTCTTGAAGTGAAAGTTTACCAAAAGCAGTGTCACTTACTCATGAAAATTTAATAGAAAATATATCTTGAGCAATTGAAATATTTAAAATCCAGAAAGATGATGTTTTGTTAGGATTTTTACCTCCTTTTCATAGTTTTGGTTTTACAGTAAATACAATAATGCCTTTAATAACAGGACTAAGAGTTGTTTATACTCCAGATCCAAATGATGCAAAAACTATTTTGGAAGTTATAAAAAACACAAAAGTTACATCAATTACAGCTACTCCAACATTTTTGAAAATGATTATGAATTTGGCTTCTTGAGATGGTTTAAAAACTATCAGATATGTAGTAGTTTGAGCTGAAAAATGTCCACAAGCAGTTTTTGATAGATTTTCTAATTTATGCCCAAATTGAAAAATTCTAGAATGATATGGTATTACAGAATGTAGTCCTGTTGTTGCAATTAACCCAATTATTTGAGCTAAACCTTGAACTGTTTGAAAAATTATAGATTGTTTAGATTGTAAAATAGTTGATGTTAATGATTTTGAAAAAGATATGTTGCTTTGAGAACAAGGAATGATTTTAGTAAAATGAAAAAGTATTTTTAATTGATATTTAGATGAAAAAATAGAAAGCCCTTTTTATAAAGAATGGTATAAAACAGGAGATTTATGATTTCTAGATTCTGATGGATTTTTAACTATAACTTGAAGATTAAAAAGGTTTATAAAAATAGCTGGAGAAATGATTAGTTTACCTGCATTAGAAGAAACTATTGCAAAAAAATATAATACTTGAGAAGAATTAGAGGTAGCAATTGAAGCTATTGAAAAAGATTGAGAGTCAAAAATTGCTATATTCTCTATAAAAAATTTGGATTTATTAGAAGTTAATAAATATATGAGAGATAACTGAATTCCAAATCTAGTAAAAATTTCTGAAATTATAAGAGTTGAAGAAATTCCTGTGATGTGAACAGGGAAAACTGATTATAAAATTTTGAAAAAGATGATAAATTTTGATGAGAAAAAAGAAATAAAATATAATTTTGAAAATATAGAAGAAACTTTGATAAATAAAATTTCAGAATTAACTTGAATAGATAATTCTAAAATTGAAAAAAATAAAGAATTTTGAAAAGATATTCATATTGATTCTATTGATGTTTGAGAACTTATGATTTTTATTAGAAAAAGTTATAATATTGAAAAACAAATAAAAGTTGAAAATATAAAAACTTTTTGAGATTTAGTGGAGATTGTGGAGAATAAAAAGAAGTAAGCAATTACTTCTTTTTTTGAAATTTTTAAATTTTGAAAAAGTTGATTTTATATAAATATACATATACTTAAAAGTAATTATTAAAATAAAATATTATGAAAAATCTTTTTGAAAAATTAAAAATTTCAGAAAATAAAAATCTTTTTGAGTTTTCTGATAAAACTAAATGAAAAAATAATATTCCTGCTAGATTACATAAGGGATTATATGAAATTAATCCAGATTATTTTTTTGTGCAAGAAAATAAAATTATTGCACTTTTTTTTGATTTTACAGAAGAAAATAGAGAAGATAAAATTTTTAAAGATATTTGGAATTTATGATGAAGCCCAATAATTTTTATTTTAAAAAATTGATTATTAGATATTTATAATTGATTTAATTTTGATACAAAAAATACAAAATTTAAACAAATAAAAGAACAAATAAAATTAAATAGTAAAGAATTAGAAGAATTTTCATTATTAAATATGTTATCTTGAAATTTATGGGATAGTAAAAAATTTGAGAAAAAAAATACAGTTGATGAAGAATTATTAAAAAATTTAAAAAATACTAGAAAAACATTAATAGAAGAACTAAATTTAAATAAAGAAATTACTACAAATATTATTTGAAGATTATTATTTTCAAGATATTTAGTTGATAGAAAAGTAAAAGTTGAAAAAGAATTTCAAGGATATTTTGAAAATAAAACAGAATTTGCCAAATTAATTCAAAATAAAGAATTATTATATAAATATTTTGAATATTTAAAAATAACTTTTAATTGAGATTTATTTCCAGTTTTAACTTTAGAAAAAGATAATATTGATGAAAAAGAGGAAATTAATGAAAAACATTTAGAAATTATATTTCATTTATTTAATTGAGATGATATTTGACCTTGAAAAGAAATTCAACAATCACTTTTTAATTTATATGATTTTAAAATAATCCCTATTGAATTAATTAGTGAAATATATGAGCAATTTATGTGAGATAAGCAAGATAAAAATAGTGCTTTTTATACACCTTCATTTTTAGTTGATTATATTTTAGAAAAAACAGTTAAAAAACATTTATTAACAAATAATGAATGTAGAGTTTTTGATCCTTCATGTGGTTCATGAATTTTTTTGGTTGAAAGTTTAAGCCAAATTATTGAAAAAAATATAAAAGAATTAGAAAAAGTAAATACTACAAAGAAAATAAAAGAATTAATAAAGATTATGCAAAATAATATTTTTTGAGTAGATATAGATGAAGGTGCAATAAATGTAACAATTTTTTCTTTATGTTTGACAATGCTTGATTATATTGAGCCTAAAGATATAACTAAATTTAGATTTCCAACTTTAAAAAATACAAGATGATGAAAAAATTTATTTGTTTCAGACTTTTTTGATTTAGAAAATAGTTTTAATAAAGAAATAAAAGATTTAGATTTTATTCTAGGAAATCCACCCTGGGGAAGTAATTCTTGAGAAAAACATTTAGAATACATAAAAACATATTGAAAAGATATTATTAGTAATAAACAAATTGCACAATCTTTTATTTTAAGAGCAAAAAACTTTTTAAATAAAAATACTGAAATATCTTTAGTATTACCATCAACAAATATTTTATATAATTATAAAGCTGAAAATTTCAGAAAATTCTTTTTAGAAAATTTTAATATAAATGAAATTTTAGAATTATCTCCTGTAGGCTCTTTTCGTGATAGCAGGAAAAATACCATCTAAATTTCAAGTTTTTTCAAACAAAATCTAGCAGTTAATTTTTTGATATACATAACTTTTGAAGAAAATCAGTGTGAAACTCTTTTTGCAACTTTACATAAATTAT
>JAUZRO010000147.1 GCA_030950465.1 Candidatus Altimarinota bacterium
AAGTTTCATATTCTACACCTAAAGTATCCTTTTTTTCATAAAATAGGTTTTATATCTAATTGATTAATATTTCAAGAAATAATTTTTTGTATTACTTCAAATATAATATCTTGTTTTTTATCATCTAATTTTTTGATAAATTTTATCCAATCTAAAACCATATTTTATCTTTTATTAATTATTTCTTTTTTTATAACACTTAAAAAATCATTTGCTTCCATATCAACAACAGTATCATTCCATCATTCTCAATCCATATTAATTAATCTTTCTTCCATAGTTAAATCTTTATATTTTACTATTTTATAAGAAAGAAATTTTTGTGCTATAATATTAGGAACATCTACACTAATAACAGTCATAATATTTTTAATTAAATTTTAAATATAGATTTATTATATTTTTAATTCATATTCTGTCAAAACAATTTTTATTTTAACTTCACCAAATTCTAGGTACCGGTCCCTAAACCTAAACAGTTAATTCCTGGGACCGGTACCTTTTAATCTATAATTCTAATTCATTTAATTCTAAATTTATATTTTTCATAATTTTCTGATTTTTTGATAATTGATGGTAACTTGTATAAGGAAAATTTTCTATATTTTTGACTATATTATGTTTTACAGGATTAAAAGAAACATAAGCTAAACATTTGTATAAATAATCTTCATTATCAATATAAATTGATTTAAATCTTCATTCAAAAAACACTTGTTTATATTCAATAGGATATTTAACCCTATGCCAAGTTGCATAAGCTCATTGTAATCTTTTCATAAAATTAGAAATATCATCACTATTATCTCAGATATTATGAAAAACAAAATGAAAATGGTTTGGCAATAAGCAATATGCAGAAATTTTTATAGAACTGAAATCTTTAAGAATACTAAAGATATAATCATAAAATTTTTTATAACATGTTCTATTATTAAATATTATTTCTTTTTTATATCATCTGTTATAAATATGATAATATCAATCTTTTTTGAATAAATCTCTTTTATTTCATTTTCACATTTTTTATTTCAATTATTACTTTAAAATTAAAACTAAGTATATTTTTTTCTATTTTTTAGTCAAACAAAAATTTAAGTTTTAGGCACATATTCTAGGTACCGGTCGCTAAACCTAAACAGTTAATTCCTGGGACCGGTACCTTTTCTAACCCGGTACATTTTAACCTTCTAAGATGAAAACTTTTCTCTACACGAAAAAAAATCCCTTCTCAATTAAGAGAGGGGATTTTTTTAAACTTAAGTTAATAAGTTTAATTAAATTTTGATTTTATACTAAAAATACATACAATTATTTTGTAGTATCACAAAATACTACAGTAATTTATTTTTCTAACCCAATTATCATGGCTAAATTAATAGCTTTGTTAGTAGATATACTAACAAGTGCTATCTATGACATAATAAAACATTTATTATGATTATAGGACACAAAAAAACTACTGTTTCAAGCAGTAGTTTTTTTCATAATTTAATAAATTAAATTATGCACAAAATTTTTAGTAATTTATCCTTAACCAACAATAGCTACAATAATAACTGTGGGTGTATCCACCTACAAAACAAGTATACTCAATATACAACAAAATGTCAAAAGATTTTTTTTTAAACTTAAGTCTAGGAGACCGGTCTCAAAAAAATATTGCCTAAATGTTTAAGACCGGTCTCAGGTTTGGTCTCAGCTTTTTATTTCCTCCCACGAAAAAAAATCCCTTCTCAATTAAGAGAGGGGATTTTTTTAAAACTTAAATTAATAAGTTAGGAATTATAATCTAAATAACTAATTATTTAGAGTAAGAACCTAAAGTAATAATATCATTATTAGAAGATTTGTAAGTAACACCATCAACTTTAAATGATACACCATTTGCTTTAATTTTTACATTAGAAGCATTAGGAGTTCCAATAATTGCAGCAGTAGTATATAGTGTATAAATATCTCATGAAACAAGTTTATCTTCACCATTATCTTCTACACCATCATTATCAGTATCAGTAGTAAGTGTACCAACATTACCATTAACAGTAGTCTCAGCAAGAATACCTGTAGTAAATATAGTTGCATTATTATCATTATCAATATTTGCAACACTTGCAACAGCATTATCAAATTCAATACCTGAAATTGTAACATCACTATTATTTAAAACATTATTACCTTTATCAATGTTAAATGTTAATTTAGCTTCTGAACCATTAAATCCAAATGATTGAGTAGCAACAACATTAACAATAGCAGGAACAACAGCAACAGCAGTACTATTAACATTTCCAACAAAAGCAGTAGAAAGAATAACATTATCAGATGAAGCACCTTCAACATCAGCTTCACTTGCTACAGCAGTAACTAAAGCAAGACTAGCAGGAACTGTAAATGCATTAACAACAACATCACCTAATACAGCAGAAGTTTCAGAACCATTAGTAGTATATTTTCTAATATCAGCTACAAGAGTACCTTCAATATAGTTTTCACCATCATTAACAGTAAAATCTTTAAATTCAATAATAGATTCATTATTAACTGAATCATAAGTAACAACACCTCCATCAGCAATAACAGTTGAACCATCCATTAATCTAACATTAGTTAAAGTATCAGAGAAATCTCAAGTAACTGTAGGAGCAACGTTTGTACCAGAAACATTAGTTAATGTAAATGGAGTACCAGGAGTAACAGCTACAAAACTAATAATATTAGCACCACCTGTAGTTACATTAACAGTAGCATCAACATTAGCAGCAGCAATTAAAGCAGCAATAGTAGTAGTAGAAGTATAAACAACACCATTAAGAGTTACTGTAGTAATATCTCCAGCAGCCATAGCTCTACCAAAATCTTCATCTTGATCTTGAGCTTGAGCAGCAGTACCAGCATTTCATTGAGCAATAGCAATACCAACAACAGCATTTGTTCAACCTAAGTTAACACTAGCATCAGTTTCATTAGTATTAGCAGTAGCAGAAGTTGCAACAACAACATTTGTAGTTGGAACAGGAGCTGAACTATTACCATCAGCATTGATAGCAGCAGCTATTTTAACAGCAGCTTGAATATCTGTATCAGTTGCAAGAACAGCAGCAACTACTGTAGCACCATTAATATTTATTTGAATATTTCAAGCAAATACAGGAGCAGTAGAAACTGTTAAAGTAGTAACTTCATTAGCAGCAGGAACAAGAACAACATTAGCTTGATTTGTTGTTGGAGCAGGAGCCCAAACAGCAGTACCACCAGAAGTAGAAGAAGGAACTTTAATTTTTAATGAATTAACATAAATATCTTCTAAATCAGCTTCCATTTTGAATTCAGCAAGAGCAACATCAGTTGTACCAGCTAAAATAACAGAATCTATATCGTCTTTATTATTACCATTATTAATAATAGCAAATTGGAAAGTACCTTCTGATTTTAAATTAGTTTTAGTTAATTTAGAATTAGCAGAATCTAAAACAACACTATTACCAACAGTAGTAGAAGCATAAGGAGCAACTTTTAATAAAGCATCTCCATCAGAATTATCAACATCAAAAGTAGTTGTGTCTAATTCAAGAGCTAATATATCATTATTTACAATATTATCGTTGTCTTTTAATACAGCAGTAACAATAAGTTCAACATTATCAGAACCAGCAGCAATTGCAGCAGAAATTCCAGTAAAATCAACACTATCATTATCTATATCAGCAGAAAAAGTTTGACCACCAATATTTAAAGTAGCAGTATCAATAACTTTATCTAAATCTTCATTAGTAGTAGTAGGAGTATCATGAAGACTATTATTAGCAGCTAATTTTAAATTAAAATCATTGATAGTAATTGTATCAGCATCTCCTATAGAAATTTTAGCTTTATATAGAACAGTTTCAACACCATTACCTATAACTAAATCTCTATCAATAACTGAAACATTAGTAACAGTAATTTTACCAGTTTCAACATCTATGTTTTTATTATCTAAAGCAGTAGAAGAAAGAATACTAGATAATGCAGGTGTTGTAGCACTTGTATAATCTTGATTTTCAATATCATCATTAACCTCAGTAATAGCTACTTGGAAGTTTAATCTAACACCATTTAATGTATTATCATCTAATATATCAAATGTTAAGTCTAAATCTTTAGCTTCATTAGCTCTTAAAGTAGTATCATCAAAAGTATATACAGCAGTTTGAGTAGTTTCACCTGTAACTCAATCATCAGATACACCTCCTAATTCAACATTTTCAATTAATTCAGCAATAGTTTTATTTAATGTATTATTACTAGCAGTAACAGTAACAGTTAATCTTTTAATATCATAATTATCAGTTAAAGCTAATAAGTTTAAAGTACCTGCAACAATATCAGTAGAGTTAGGTCTAGCTTGATCTTGTGTTCCTTTAGTAAAAGAAACATTAATTTCAGAACCTTCAACTTTCCTAGCTGTAGATAAATCTTCAGAATTATTTGAAAGATCTTGATTATTATCAAAAGCAACTGGCATACCAGAAGTAGCACCAATAGCATATACATCATCATTAGATACAAATGTAAAATCTACATCTTTACCAACAGAACCAGCAATAGAACCTTTTAATTCAAAAGTAACTCTATCATTAGCAGCTAAAGTATAATCAATAGCCATTACTATTTCTTCATCAAAATTAACAGTAAAAGTAGAATCAACTTTAACACCTTCAATGTATAATTCTAAGTTAGAAATATCATCTTCATCAATTGTAGAAGTAGATGGTAAATGTAGAGTAATTGTTTTAACAATAATATCTTCATTATCATTTTTTTCTTCAATATCAAATTCAACTAAAGTTTCAGTATCACCAATAGTAATATTTCCACTTTGTTTTTTAGCAGAAACTTTTAATAAAGCAACATTAGCAAAAACAGCAGGAACTAATAAAGCACCAACTAAGTCTTCACCCATTACATCACTAGAAGCTTGAATATCAACTAATTTAATACCGTAAGTAGAATTATCAGCACCACCAGTAGTATCTGTAATTTTACCTGCAACAGTTAAAGTCATAGTAGTTCCAGCTTCAACAACAATATTTTTATCAAAAGAAATTTCTCTTTCAATTTCAGTAAAGTTTTTAGTTTTAGAAACTTTTTCTCCAATAGAATTATAAATAGAAACTTCATCTAAATTTCTGTAGTCACCTAAACCAATAAAGTTTAAAGTAGCTTGATTTAGAGTAACATCTTCTGAACCAGCAGTAACATCAAACATTAGTAGAGTAACTCTATTAGTGTTAGCTTGAGCTAATCCATCTGAAGGTGTTTCTGGGCTTAATGAAACAGTAAGTTCATCATCACCAGAAACAGTAGGTTCGTCTACAGTAGGTTCGTCTACAGTAGGTTCATCTACATCATCTAAAAGACCATTAAATAATCAACCAAAATCATCATCTTCTTCTTCAATAGTGATAGCTTCAGCAGCCCAAACAAACATAGTTCATCTAGTTGCAGTAGTATCAAAATCTGAGAAAACTTCAGCTATACCTGCATCAAATGCAGCAGATACATAACCTGCTTTCCATTCTCCAGAATCTCTAGCTATACCTTTAGCTTGCATAACCATTTTTAATGCTTCAATATTAGAAACATTATCATCTGGTCTAAATGTATCATTAGCAGCTATAAAACCAGCTTCCAATGCTACAACAGCATATTTACATGCCCAATCTGAATCAGCAATATCAGAGAAAGGACTTGTACAAGAACCTTCTGATGCAACTTTATCAGATAATTTAATCATTACTTTCAAAGCTTCTTTTCTTTGAATAGTGTCAGCTGTTCTATAAGCGCTAGGATTTGTTGAATAATCAACAATAACGTTATTTTCAGCTAATATGTTTGCAGCATTAGTGTTAGACATTAACGCAGCATTTACTCCAGCAGTAGAACCAGCAGTTGTCAAAACAAGTGCAGAAACTAATACAGCTGAAGTAACTTTTTTAACAAAAGTACTCATGTATTACATAAGTTAGTATATAAAATATTCGCCATCTACCTTTAAAGATGACTAAAACAGTTAAAGCCTTAACCCTTTGTTTTATACAACTCAGGGGAAAAATTTATAAATAGTTATATTTATAAACTAATCTCCTACTTTATATAATAAAGTAAAAATATTTATATATAATGTTAAAGAACTTCTTATTTCTAAAATTATGAAATTAGTATATTAGTTTTAGTGTCTTATGTCAATTTAATATAAAATATTTCACACTTTATTCGCATAACTTAAAAAATAAAAAAGCCCCTGATAAGGGGTTGGGGTTATTTATCCTCCACTAACTGTGTCTGCTAAATTCATAATTGGCTGCATTATAGCCATTGCTATAGAACCTACTGCAACTGCTAAAAATACAATGATTATTGGTTCAAGTAATTTATTAAGAGTTGTAATCAAATTATCTACTTGTTCATCATAGAAATCAGCTACTTTTAATATTGTAGAATCAATATTCGCAGTTTCTTCACCTACTTTTATCATTTGCACCATCATTGTTGGAAATAATTTATCTCAATCTATTGATTCCCATATTTTTATTCATTGCTGAATATCTTCTCTAATTAATAATATTCTTTGCCTATATACTTCATTACCTACTCAAGTAGCAACAATATCAAAAGCTCAAACAATAGAGACTCATGAACTAATTAAACCTGATAGTAATCTAGAAAATTTAGATAAAATAAGTTTTTGATTAAGTCATCAAAATATTGGTATTTTAAGCATAAATTTATCAAATAAATATTTTCATCATGCTGTCTTTTTCCATACTTTTATGAATATTACAAATACTACTACAAGTACAATTAATATTGACCAATATGCTGATAGAAAATCAGAAACTGCTATTAGCGTTTTTGTTGAAGAAGGAAGAGCTTCTTTATCCTCAAATATTTCTAAAAGTTTTGGAACAACTTCTACCATCATTATTCATATAACAGCAAAAACTACTAAAACAATAAATGCTGGATAAATCATTGCTGATTTTAATTTTGAAGAAATAGATGAAATTTTTTCCATTTGATTAGCTAAATCAAGAAGAACAGTATTTAATTTTCAAGTTTTTTCTCAAGAACTAATAATTCATACTTCTGATTCATCAAATGAATTTGGATATATTTCCAAGCATTCTGACAAAGTTTTACCTCACTTTAATTCTACAACAAAAACCCCTAATAAACTTTTCATAACAGGATTTTTTTCTTGCTCTCATAAAACTTGTATAGACTTAACTAAACTCATTCAAGCATTTGTCATTGTAGCCAAAAGACGATAAAAGATTAATTTTTCTTTTACCTTAATGCTTTGCATCCCAACTAAGGATTCATTTATTTTTTGTATTAAACTTATATTTGACATAATCTTTTATTAATTGATTAAATTTTTTATCCATTTTGAGTTTTAGCTACTCTATAGACTTCTTCTAGTGAAGTTTCTCAGTTTAGAGCTTTAATTATTCAATCTTGTTCTAGAGATATCATTCAATCTTTTATTGCTTGTTTATTGATATTAAAAGCTGATTGTCATGATAATATCATTTCTTTCACTCAACTACTTATTTGAAGTACCTCATATATTCAGACTCTTCATTTATATCAAGAATCTTCGCATTTATCACAACCAACTGCTTTATAAAAAACTGGTTTCTTTAATTTAGCTCATACTCTAGCTATTAGTTCATCTTTTGGAGTAATACTAATAGCTTTTTTAACATTTGTAAGAGTTTGTTCTCAAATATCCTTCATACTGGTTATTTGTTTACAATATGGACAAAGTCTTTTAATTAATCTTTGCGCAATAATCGCATTAAGAGAAGCAGGTATCAAAAATGGTTGAACTCACATATTTAATATTCTAGTAATTGTTTCAGCTGCACTATTTGTATGTATTGTAGAAAAAACTAAATGTCAAGTAAGTGAAGCTTCAATTGCAATATCGACAGTTTCTTTATCCCTCATTTCCCCTACCATTATAATATCAGGATCTTGTCTAAGTGCTGTTCTTATACCATAAGCAAAAGTATAACCAATATCTGGATGTACTTGGGACTGATTTATTCCATCAACTTGATTTTCAACTGGATCTTCTAAGGTCATTATATTAACATCTGGTTTATTTAACATAATCAAAGATGAATACAACGTTGTAGATTTACCTGATCAAGTAGGTCAAGAAGTAAGAATAATACCATTTGGTTGACTAATAGCATGTTTTATAATTTCTAAATTTTTTCATTCAATTCAAAGACTTTCTAATTTTGGTATTTCTTTAGATTTATCTACAATTCTCATCACAACCTTTTCTCAATGAACAGTTGGAAGAGTAGAAACTCTTAAATCAACTGGTTTTCATCAAATAGTATTAGAAATTCTTCAATCTTGTGGAATTCTAGATTCATCTATTTTTAAATCAGACATAATCTTAAACCTTGCAACAATTCATTGATGAAGAAAACTTTGATATTCAAGAATTTCTGATAAATCTCAATCTCTTCTATATCTTAATCTAACATAAGAACTAAGAGGTTCTATATGTATATCTGAAGCATCTCAAAGAACTCAAGCTAAAATCATTTTATCACAAATAAGAGGTATATCATCTCATTTATAAACTAGTTCTTTTAATTCTTCAATTATTGATTTATAAGTATTAGTCATTTTCTCCTTTTTTTAATTTTATTTTACTAAATTTTTTGTTATATTTCTCAACATTTTTTTCTGAAAATTTTTCTACAAGTCTATCTAAAGTACTTGATATATTAGAAAAAATATCTTTATACATTACTGATTCTTTATATACATTTCATAATTCAGATTCTAATCTTTTACTATCAGATAGATTATCAATATTATTTGATATAAGGTTCAAATAATTATTAAATTTCTTTAATATTAATAAATCTTTCTTTAATAATTTACTTTGTTTATTTTTTAATTCACTAATTGACTGATTAATTAAAAAAGGAATTTTTATTTTTAAATCTTTATATTCTAAAAGGATATTATTAATATCTTTTTTTGTTTTAGAACTATCTAATCATTTAACATAAAATTTTAAAACTAAATCAACTTCATATTTTTCATTTGTTTGATCTTCTTTTACAAATCCAATAAATGTTGTTTTTCAATCATCATAAGGAATAGGAACAAGTGAAGAATCTATATAATCTTTTAATTTTATACTATCAATATCTACTAATAAATTATTAAATATATCTTCTTCTAATGGGAAATATCTAGATATATTATAAAAATCATTTCTTATAGATTTATTATTTTCATCAATATAATATTTTTCTTTTATAACTTGTTTTATTTCTATATTTTTATTTTCTTTATTTTCTTTATTAAAAGATATATATCATACATTTTCTAAATAATATATAAAATCAATTATATTTTTTTTAGGTCAGTCAATATTTAGACTTAATTTAAAGTTATATATTTCTCATTCTTGTTTATTTTCAGTTTTAGTTTTAGATTTTTTTGTATTAGAAGAATTATATTCTTCTAATACAAAACTTCAAACTCATATATTTCATTCATATTCAAGTCAAAAGGCATGTATTATTTTTTCCATATAATTAATAAATTTAAAATCTGTTAATCATTCTTCCTTTAAACTAGCATATTCTTTATAAGAAGGCAATATTTTTGCTATTTTATTTTTAATTTGTGAATTATTTAAATTTGTTTCTTTATTTTTTATTTCTTCATTTTTTTCTAATATAAATTCATCATAAGATCAAGGTCAATTATTAGTTAAATTTTCTTTATAAGTATTATCGATATCTTTAGAAGGATCAGTAATAATATTTTTTAAATAATCATTAATAGAAGAATCTTTTAAATATAATTTTTTAAATTCACTAAAATTTAATCATTTTATTAATAAATCAGAATTTTCTTTTTGTAAATTATTTAATTCAGTTTTTTTATCTTCTATAACAGAATATTCTGGAGCAAAATAACTTATTCATAAAAATATAAATAGTATAAATATAGCTATATTAAATAATAATCCTTGTATTATTCACTTTGGGATAGTTGTTTTTTTCATTTTTTTTATTTTTGTAATAAAATATTATTATTTTTATATTTTAATTTTAATTTGAAATTTGTTTTTTTAACATAACCTTCATTATTTACAATTTCAATAAAAGTAAATTGCTTTGGTTTATCTAAAATAAAAAATTTAGGATTTTCTAGTTTTTCTATAAAATTTATAAAACTACTTGCTACAGATATAGAACTACCCTTAACAATATCTTTTCATTTATTATTTCAAGAATATCATAATATTTCATCATCCCATTCTCATGAGTAAGCACTACATTCAATATCTAAAATAAAATCTGAACCTATATTTATATTTTCACAAGAAATTCTAGTTTTATTAAGTGGTGAATAATTATTCTTTATTTTATCAAATTCTGACAATATATCTAAGATTTTTAATTTATTTTTAGCTTTATTAATTAAAAAAGATACTTCTTTTGAATCTTCAAACTTAATACTTCTATATATTTTTTCAATTAATTTTATATTTTCATTATAATATTTTTTTATAATAATATTATTATTATTTTCATAATCAGTTATAAGAGCTGAAACTGAAGAACAGTTTTCATAATTTCAAGAATCTTCTACAAAAACTTCACAAATTGGGTTTAAGTAACTAATTTCTTTCATACTTACATTGTTTTGTATATAAATATATCAATATAATATCATAAATATTAATAGAAAAATCATATTTATTGATGTAAAAAAATTACTTGTTTTAGATATATAGTATCATGTATTTTTTTCTTTTTCCTTTTCTAATAATTCAACCTCTTCTTTTATTTTTTCATCAGTACTAAATTCATCAAAAATATTAGTAGAGTCTATGTTAACATCCTTTTTTTCTCACATATTTTATTATGTTATTAAAATAATATTGCTTATATAATATCATATATATTAAAAAAAACAAAAAAAAAAGATAGACATTAGCCTTTCTTTTTTTGTAATATATGAATTAACTCTTCACTTTTTCATTTTCTTATTTTTATATTATCAGGAAAGGCATCATAAAAGACTTTTCACCAAGAAGTTGAATAAATTCTATCATCTAAAAATATAATAATTCATGTATCTTCTTTTGTTCTAATTAATCTTCAAAATCATTGTTTTAACTTCAAAATAGATTTTGGTACTCCATATTCCATAAAAGCATTTTGAAACAAAGCAGACCTTGCTTGAAAAATTGGATCTGTTGGTACCATAAAAGGCACTTTATGAATAACTAAATATTTTAAATCAGAACCAGGAATATCTATACCTTCCCAAAAAGTATCTGTTCAGATTAACACAGAATTATCTGCATTTTTTTTAAATGCTTCAATTAATTTATGTTTTCATCAACCAACTCCTTGAGCATATATATTCATTTTTTCTTTTTTACAAACACTTCATAATTTTGTATAAGTCTCTCTGATAGCATAAAAAGCTGTAAATAATACTAAAATATTTCATCTAGCCACTAGAAATAAATCTTTTAAAGATAATATTTTTGTAATATAATCAAAGTTTTCTCCAATTTTAAGAGTAGCACTTGTTAAAATAATTGTATTTAATTTTGACCATAATTTATCATTTAAATATTCTCAAACATTTAATCTAGTATATTCTAAAATAATTCATCACAATCTTTCATTATAACTAACTAACTTTATATATTTATTTTTGTCTTGTTTGTCTAGTAGTATTTTAATAGTTTTTATTACATCTTCTAAAAAGTTTAATTCCCTTGTAATAGCTAAATATACCTTATCTGGCAGTATAGAAAATTGGTCAATATATTCTGTTATTTTTAATAAAAATATATTAGATAATTCTTTTTTGTCTACTGCATCCATATTGTCATCATAAAAGTCATCTTTTATTAATAAATTTTGATATTTTTCATTGTTTCTTAAGTTTTTATTTAAGTATAATTGAAAGGTATCAAATATTATTCACATTTCAAATATTAAATTATCTGTCTTTTTTTGTAATCCTCAAATTTCAAATTTATATTTTTTTAATATTTTTTCTAAATTTATTATATTTTTTTCAAAATCTCTTAAATTAAATCATTTTTTCAAAGAATTTGTCACAACATCTTCCAAAGTATGAGCCTCATCTAAAATTAAATTTTCTACTTTTCATAAAATAGAGTTATCTCAATGAATATCTTGAAATAGAATATTATTATTAATAATTACAATATTTGCTTTTTTTGCATTTTTTCTGGCATTTATAGAAAATTCATATTTTGTATAAATGTTTTCTTTAGAAAAAGTATAAAAATTATTAGCATTAATTTCATTTAATAAACCATATTCTTTTCAATAATAATCTAATTCATCTAATTCTCATGATTTAGTTTCAAGTAACCAAAATAAAATTTTTAGAACAAAAGAAGCGTCTAATCTATTTAGTGTTGATTTTTCAGAAATAAAATTAATAAAAGAAGCTACACTTATATAATTTGACTTTCATTTTAATTTACAATAAGAAAATTCTATATCTAAATTTTTTTCTAAAAAAGATAAATCTTTATAAAAAATTTGATCTTGAAGTGCTTTTGTAGAAGTTGATATATAAACCTGTTCTCAAGTTTTAACAGAGTTTATAATAGAAGGTAATAAATATGCAAAAGTCTTTCAAACTCAAGTTGGAGCTTCTATTACTATTTTTTCTTCTTTATCAAAAGTCTCTTTTATATAATTAGACATTAGGGCTTGATTTTCTCTTAATTCTAATTCAGGATTATTTTTTATAAAATCCTCAATTCAAGAAATTTTAATTTCACTATCAATATTTCTTCTAATATTTTTTCTATTTTCAGGAAAACTTTTTAATAATTCTTTTAAAAAAATTTGAGGATCTGTATTACTTTTTTCTAATCCTAAAATATCACTATAGACAAAATTAAGATTATTTATTTCTGATACACTAGCTATATATTCAAAAAACATTCTTTGTCTACTAGACATTTTTTCTATTTTGTCTACTAAAATTTTAAATAATTTAACAGTTGCTAGAGTATCATTTAGAGCTCTATGGGCTCATTCTAATCCAAATTTTAGAGAATTAGCTAAGTATTCTAAACTTAAAGATTTTTCATCTTTTAGTAAAAAATTAGCATATTCAAAAGTATCAAGTTCTAAATTATTTATTAATTCTATTCAATTAAATCTTAAAAATCATGAATCAAACTTAGTATTATGACCTAAAATAGGATAATCTCAAATAAAATCCTCTATTTCAAAAATTAAATCTTTCCATAATGGAGAATCTTTTACATCTTTATTACTTATATTAGTAATATTCGTAATAAGTTCTGGAATTTCTATTTCTGGATTTACCAAAAAAGACTTTTGCTCTATAATCTCAAAAGTTTTTTTGTCAAATTTTACTAATCATATCTCAATAATCTTGTCTATTGTATTGTCTAGTCATGTCGTTTCTAAATCTAAAGCTATTATCATTTTATGGTATTAATAAAGATAAACCTATTATAAATAAAAAATTTCATAATAGACAAAGTAGTTGTTATTATTATTATAATTATATATAAATATTCTTCTCAAAAAAGATTTTTTAAATAAATAGTTATAAAATAATTAAATATAGAAAAACTAAATAATGTAATTAAATATTTAAATAATAAATTATAACTAAAATTAGTTTTAAAAATAAATTTAAAACTCGCAATAAAACTATAAATAATAATAAATATCATAGTTATAATATATGCTATATTAATATCAATATTTAAAAATTCAACTAAAAGTATTGTTAATCAAAGATTGATACCATAAATACTTAATCATATTCAGAAAAATTTAATTATTTTCTTCGCATTATCTTCAGATTTTATTTTTTTAAACACTTTTTATAAAGTTTTAGTTGATATTTTAAAATTAATTATTATTCTATATTATATATTAAAATTAATTTTTCAAAAATAATGAAAATTATATCTAAGCTTTTTATAATAATATACTTAATATTAATTATAAATCAATGATTTGCAATAGAAAAAAGCTCTATTAATCTTGAAATGTACCCTGAAGTTCAAAATACAGATAAGAATATAGAACAAGCTGAATCTATAGAAAATTGAGTTGTAGAGTTTAAAAATAAATTACTCATAATTCAAAAAAAATATAAACTAGAAAAGAATACCACAATAAATAATTCTATAAAAGATTTATGAGAAATAATATATATTTTAAGAAAAATTCAAACTACAAAAATTAATAGAAATACTGCTGAAAAAGTAATAAAAATAGTAATCAATGATTTACAAAATATCAGTATTTCAACAAAACAATATTTAAAAAATATAAAATCTAATCTTGATAGATCTAAAAATAGATATAATACAATATCAATGGATTTATATTATAAATTAAACAAAATAACACTTGCTTTCATAAGATACTATCAAAACAAAGATAAAAATAAAATTAATACAAAAGACAAAGAAATTATTAAAATTGTACAAAATATATATTCAAATTCTTTAAAAATAAAAAATTTTAAAAATATAGATTTTTATAACAAAGAAGATATGAAAAACTATTTAATAAATATTTTAAATAATATAAAAGATGATTTTAGAAAAATTAGAGAAATAATAAAAAAGAAGTAGAGATGTTTGGCAAAAACATCTTTTTTTATTCATTTAAAAAAGACCTTTCAACGAAAGGCCTCTACAACTGTATTTTAAATAAAAAAACAATATTTCTTAATTCCTATCTAAACCTATTGTTTTAAATAAATTATTTAGTTCTTTTTCTGATAAATGTTTATACTCTCATAATTCTAGCTTTCCTAATTCTATATTTTCTATTTGAATTCTTTTAAGTTTTTTAACTTTATGTCATAAAAATTCTACCATACGTCTAATTTGTCTATTCCTTCATTCTGTTAAAACTATTGAAAAAGTACCAGAAGAAAGCCTTTCTACTTTTGCTTCTTTTGTAATAGAACCTAAAATAAAAATTCATTTTGACATCTTGTCTAGTGCCTCATCTTCAATTGGTCAAAAAATCTCAACTACATATTTTTTAGAATGTCAATATCTTGGATGCATCAGATAATTAGCTAGACGTCAATCATTTGTCAATAATAAAAGACCTGTTGTCTCTTTATCTAGCCTACCTATAGGGAAAACTCTTTCTTTTATGTCTATAATGTCTACTATAGCTGTATCTCAATTTCAAGCACAAGTTGTAACAATTCATCTAGGTTTATTGATTTTATAATAAACTTGTTTTTTTTGTTCTATAACTGCTTCATTTTCTAATTTTATATCTTCTTCACCAGTAACTTTTTGTCAAATTATAGCTTTTTTTCAATCAACTGTAATTAACCCCCTTTCTATATAGTCTTCAGCTTTTCTTCTTGAACATATTCAAGCTTGACTCATATATTTTTGTAATCTCATTTCTTCCATAAATAATTTGATTTAATAATATTTTTATGAATAATAATCTATATTTACAATTAAGCAAATTAATTATTTATGAAACAAGAATTTCACCCAGAATTTATATCAAGATATAAAGATATATTCAAAGAAGAGGAGTTTAATACTTTTTTAGAATATTGTAGTAAACCCTTAAAAAAATCTATAAGAGTTAATATAAGCAAAATTTCTTTAGAAGAATTTGAAAATATTGCTAAAACTAATAACTGGCTATTAGAAAAAATACCTTATTTAGAAAATGCATATAATATTACAGATTCTGAATTAATATGAAAAAGTATAGAGTATTTTTGTTGACTTTTCTATATTCAAGAAACATCAAGTATGATTCCACCAATAATTTTAGATCCACAAGAGTGAGATATAATTCTTGATATGTCAGCTGCTCCTGGAAGTAAAACAACACAGTTAGCTAATCTAATAAACAATAATTGATTAATAATTGCTAATGATATTTCTGGTTCAAGAATAAAAGCATTAAAATCAAATATTAATAGCCAATGATCTTATAGTGTAGCAGTATCTAAGCTAGATTGAAGAGATTTTTGAAATTATTATTATGAATATTTTGATAAAATATTACTTGATGCTCCTTGTAGTGCTGAATGATCAATGAGAAAAGATAAATTTAATTGGTCAATAGACATTATAGACAAGCTGTCTAGTTTACAAATGAAAATGATTTTATCAGCTTTGTTATCATTAAAGGTATGATGAGAACTTGTCTACTCAACATGTACAATGACTCCAGAAGAAGATGAAATGATAGTAGATTTTGTTTTAAGTAATTTATGAGATTTTGTTGAAATAGTTGATTGGGAAGTAAAATGATTAAAAACTACTCCTTGAATTACAAGCTGGAAATGAGAAGAATTACATCCAGATTGCAAAAAATCAAAAAAAATATGGCCTCATCATAATGATACAGAATGATTCTTTATAGCAAAATTTAAAAAGATAGCTAAAATAAATACAGATTTTAATAAAGAATACTTCCCTAAAAAATCTCAAGAAAAAATACTAAAATCAAAAGATTTAAAAATACTTTTTTCTCAAATTAAAAAAAGATTTAATATAGACAAGACAATATTTAAAAAATTGTCTATAATAAAAAAAGATAGTTCTTTAACTATAAGAACTAAATATTGAAATTCTATGTCAACACTTCCTAATATTCATAATATGTGAATCCCTTTTTGAGAAGAAGTTGATAATAAATTTTTATTAAATTTTTATTCAGCTCAAACTTTTTGAAAGTATGCTGATAAAAATATTATTAAATTAAACAAAAATAATTCTGAAAAATTTATAAAGTGACTAGATATAATTTTAGATAATATAGAATTAAATAATTCTGAATTATGACAAGTAATAATTAGTTATAACAATATTATATTATGAACTAGTTTATTACAAAAGAATAATAAATTAAAAAATCAAGTTCCAAGAGAAAATATTAAAATGTAAAAAAATTAATTCTTTATAATTCTAACCTCATTTTCTATCTCAATTCAAAATTTTTCTAATACTTTATTTTTAGCTAATTCTATTAAATTTAATAAATCTTTATAAGTAGCAGTTCAATCACTCATTAAAAAATTTGCATGTTTTTCTGAGAAAGAAGCTCATCATATATTATATCATTTTAATCAAACCTGTTCAATTAAAAATCAAGCTGATTGTTCCCTATTTGGATTTTTAAAAAAACTACCACAAGTATTCCCTTTTGGTTGTTTATTTTCTCTAAAGTCTATAGTGTCTACATCAGAATGATATTTTTCTATTTTAGTAGACAAATCAAATACTGATTTTATTAAAAAATATTTGTTATTATTTTGTTTTAAAATAGATGTTCTATAATTAAACAACATTTCTTTTTTAGATAATATTTCTATTTTTCAAGTAGACAAATTATAAACTGTTGCTTCCCTAAAATTATTTTCTGTTTCTAATCAAAAACAACCTGCATTTCAATATACTGCTCATCAGAAACTTCAAGGTAATCAAATAAACCTATGCCATAAGTTTTGATTATAATCTTTTTCTAAATTTTCTGCAATATCAGAAATTAATTCATTAGAATAAGCTTTTAATATTTTAGATTTTTTATTATATTCCCATCAATTTAAATTATTTTTAATAATAACTCATTTAAAAAGATCAAAAGCAAAAAGCATATTTGTTCATCAACCAATAAATAATATTTTTAAATTTTCTTTTTCAGAAAAATTAATAATTTTACTTAATTTATCTACATCATCTAAATTATTTATTTCGAAATAATATCTAGCAATAGCAGGTGTTTTAAAATTTGAAAGGGAAGTTATGTCTTTATTTTTTTGTAGGATTTTCATTTTTATATTTATTTAAATACTTTATTATAGCTTCTCAAGTATAACTTTTTTCACAATTTTTAATATCATCTATGTTTCAAAAAACCATTAATTCTCATCATTTATCTCATCATTGTGGTCATATGTCTATAATATGATCTGCATTAATTATAACATCCATATTGTGTTCTATAACTAAAACTGTGTTTCATTTGTCTACTAGTGAGTGTAATATTGTCAACAATCTGTCTATATCTTGAAAGTGAAGTCCTGTTGTAGGCTCATCAAGAATATAGAATGTTTTTCAAGTAGACCTTTTAGATAATTCAGTAGACAGTTTAATTCTTTGAGCTTCTCAACCAGATAGTGTAGTAGACGATTGTCAAAGTTTAATATATCAAAGTCCTACTTCTGTAATTGTATTTAAAATTTTTGAAACTTTTGGATGATTTTTGAAAAAATCAGCTGCTTCTGAAACAGTCATATTCAATACATCTGAAATAGTTTTTCATTTATATTTTATTTGCATTGTTTCTCTATTATATCTAGATCCACTACAATTTTCACATTTTATATAAACTGGTGGAAGAAAATGCATTTCTACTTTTTTAACTCAATCTCAATCACAATAATCACATCTTCAAGATTTAGTATTAAAACTAAAGTTTCAACTTGTATATCATCTAATTTTAGATTCTTCTATTTCAGCAAATATATCTCTAATTGGAGTAAATATTCAAGTATAAGTTGCAGGGTTTGACCTTGGTGTTTTTCAGATAGCAGATTGATCTATTATAACTGTTTTATCTAAATGAACTAATCAATTAATACTTATCACTTGTCAAACTTGTCTACTTGCTCTATTTAATTTATTTGATAGATAGGGAGCTAATATACCATTAACTAAAGAAGATTTACCTGAACCTGAAACTCCTGTAATTACTACTAAGTTAGACAAAGGTATGTCTACATCAATATTTTTTAAATTGTTTTGTTTTGCTCATTTTATTTCTAATATTTTACCATTTTTCTTTAAATCTTTAAATGAAGGTCTAAATCCCTTTTTTACCATAACCTGTCTTTCTCAAGTTAAATATGGTCAAGTAACTGATTTTTTGTCTACAATGATTTCATCTATAGTTCATTCAAAAATAATATTTCACCCTTCAACTCATGCTTTTGGTCAAACATCAATAATATGGTCTGCCTCTCTAATAATATCTTCATCATGTTCAACAACTATTAAAGTATTTCAAATATCTCTTAATTTTTTTAAATTTTCTATAAGCATATTATTATCTCTTGGATGAAGTCAAATTGATGGTTCATCTAAAACATAAATAATACCTTCTAGTTTAGTTCAAATTTGAGTTGCAAGTCTAATTCTTTGAGCTTCTCAACCAGAAAGAGTTCCTGCTTTTCTTGAGATTGTCATATAATTAAGTCAAACTCAAGACAAGAAATCTAATCTTTCTGTTGCATTTTTTAAAACTTTTTTTGCTATTTTTTCTTCAACAGCAGACAAACTAAAATTTTTAAAAAAGTTAATTGCTTCTGTTACAGACAAGTTAGACAGCTGTCAAATATTAATAAATTCTTTATTAAAGGGAAGTCTAACAGATAAGCTTTCTAAATTAAGTCTATGTCAATCACATTGTGGACAATCAATATCTACTACAAATTGGTCATAATTTCATTTAGAAACATCTGCTTCATAATATCTTCTTTCTAAAGTATTTAAAACTCATTCAAATCTAGAGTTATAAGTTTTTTTCTCTCAAGAGTCATTTATAAATGCTACATTATATTGTTTATCTCAAGTTCAATGTAATATGATTTCTTTATCTTTTTTAGATAAAAGGGAATAGTTAGTATTTAATTCTATTTTTTTAAATTTTCAAACTTCTTGCAATAATGCAAAGAAATAATCTCAACCAAATCAAGGAGCAATAACTGCTCATTCTAAAAGAGTTAAATTTGGATTAATAATTTTTTCTTCTAGAAATATTTTTTTAACTCATAATCAATGACATTGTTGACAAGCTCAACTATGAGAATTAAATGACAGATGTGATATAGTTAACTCTTCTGGAATATATGAACAGTTTGAGCATATAAAAATATTTGAAAAAGATTCTGTAACAACCCCCAGCCTCTCCTTTGTAAGGTGGGGAGAATTTATTAATTCAATTTTAAGCTGTCCATTTCAAATCTTAAATGTCAATAACAAAGAGTCTTTTAATCTTTTAATATGACTACTATTTTCATCTTTATAATCTTCTATTATTAATCTGTCTACTATAATATTAATATAGTCTACATTATCGTCTATATTTAAATCTTCTCTAAAATCATCATTTATAGTTAAAACATTATTTCAAATATTAAATCTAATAAAACCTAAATCTAAAATATCTCTTTTAATATTTTCAAAAACTTCTTCTTCAGAATAGTCTCTATATTGTTCAATAGATATTGGAGCTTTTACCATAAATTTAGTTTTTAACTCTTGTTTTTCTAAGAAATCTATTACATCTTTTATCGAATCTTTTTTAACTTTATGATTACATTTTACACAAAATCTAGTTCAAATATTTAAAAATAATATTCTATAATAATCATAAATTTCTGTAATTGTTCAAACTGTTGATCTAGGATTTTTACTTGTAGTTTTTTGATCAATAGAAATAGTAGGGGATAGTCATTTTATTTCATCAACTAAAGCCTCTTCTTTCATTCCACCAATAAACATTCTAGCATAACTAGATAAACTTTCTAAATATTTTTGCTGTCCAACATTATAAATTGTATTAAAAGCAAGAGATGATTTTCAAGAACCAGAAACACCTGTGATTACAGTCATTTTATTTTTAGGAATTTTTACATCAATATTTTTAAGGTTATGTGTTTTTGCTCAATAGACTTCTATAAATTCTGACATATATTTTTTTGATTAAAATTAATATTTTTATTATACTTGAATTATAAAAAAAATAAACAAAAAATTATTGTTTATTTTTTAATTACTTGCAACACATACTCCAATAACTTTTTTAGCTCAATTTTGTTTTAAAATTTTAGCTATTTCATTTAGAGTTGTTCAAGTTGATATTACATCATCTACTAAAAATATAATTTTATTGTCTATAATGTCTACTTTATTTACCTTTATTATAAAAGCATTATCTAAATTTTTTAATCTTTCTATCTTATTTAATTTTGATTGTTGTCTAGTATATTTTTTTCTGATTAATACTTTTGTAGAATAATCTATATTTAATATTTTAGAAAAACTTTCTCCTAAAATTTCTGATTGATTAAATCCTCTTTTTATTTTTTTGAAAAAATGTAAGGGAACTGGAATAACTACAAAATTATTTAATTCAACTGGTCAAAATCCCTCCCCCTGCGGGTACTCCCTTTTTAAAAGGGAGATATTATTTTTAACAAAAATTCATAATTTTTCTCATAATTCTTTTCATATATCTTTTTTTCCAAAAAATTTAAAATATTTAATTAATTTTTTGATTACATTATTTTTATAATGAGCCATAACAATCACTCTATCTAGATATATTTTTTTATCATTAAAATTTTTTCAATTTAATATTTTGTTTTCTATTAGACATTTTTTATGAATTTTAAAATCATCTGATTTTCTTTTACAAATATAACAAAATCATTTAAAATTATCTTGTTTATTAAAGCAGTCTTCACATAAAAAACTTCATTCTTTTCAGCAGAAAAAACAAATTTTAGGAGCTAATATATTTTTTACAATATTTATAAAAAATATAAATATATTTTTTAATATTGACATTTTTTAAAAAATAATTATTATCATATTATATTTTATTAATATAATTATATTAATTATGAAGTTTTTAGCAATAATTTTATTATCATTATTATCTATTTTATGGTATTATATTTCTTGGGAATATCTGAGAATAGAACATATTGATATAAATCAATATAATTCAAATATCATAACAGCAATATTAATTGCTGGTACTTTTTTATTTTGATTTTTAATTTCTAAAATAATACATAAAGACAAGTGTATAAAAGTAAAAAGTAGTGCTGATTCTAGTTATGAAGAAGATTTTTTTATTCCAGAAATAAAAGAAATAAATACAACTGAATATCAGACATTTGAAAATAGTACAGATATAACAAAAGATAGTATAGATATTATCTTAGATGAAAGAGAAGAAAACTATAAACATAAAATAAATTTAAAAAGAGAAATATTAAAAGAAGAGTTAGAAAATATTGAGAAAAAAACTGATGTAGTAAACAATACATTTTTAAATGTAGCAAATAATATAAAAAGAAGTAAAAAACAAGATTTAAAACTTATTGAAGGAATATGACCTAAATTAGAAATATTATTAAATAAAAATTGAATATATTCTTATAAAGATTTAGAAAATACAGAAGTTAAAAAACTAGAAAATATTTTAAAAAACTGATGAAAAAGATACTTAAAATTACATAATCCGACAACTTGGCCAAAACAAGCAATTTTAGCAAAAGAAAATAAATTTGAAGAATTAAAAAAATACCAAAAAACATTAGTCAAATGAATAGAACAATAAATATTTATTAAATATTCAAAATCATTTTTTTTAAATTATATATAATTTAAAAAAAACTACAAGATTTTTACCTTTACAAGTTTTTTTTACTATTTATCAAATAAAACATATATTTTATTTGATAAAAAAAGTTTTTATATATAATAAAGTTAAATAATAATTATTAAATAAAAAAGTATGAAACTAAAAGATATGAGCTTGGAAGAGCTTTTAAAAGTTATAGAGTCTGGTGAAAAAACTAGTGAAGAAATTTATGAATATTTTACAAAAAGAATAGAAAAATATGATTCTAAATTATGAAGTTTTTTAACTACTAATTTTAATGGTTTTGAAAAATGACAAGAAGAAACTATTTTGAAATGATTACCAATATCTTTAAAAGATATTTTTTCTAAAACTTGAACTATTACAAGTTGAGCATCTAAAATGCTTGAAAATTTTAAACCACCTTTTACATCAACAGTTGTTGAAAGATTAGAAAAAGAAGGAATGAGTTATGTTTGAAAAAATAATATGGATGAATTTGCAATGTGAGGTTCATGAGAAAAATCTGCTTTTAAAAATACACTAAATCCATGGGGAGTAGACAGAATTCCTGGAGGTTCAAGTTCTGGATGAGCAGCTGCAGTAGCTGCTGGATTGGTTCCAGCAAGTTTATGAACAGACACAGGTTGAAGTGTTAGACAACCAGCAAGTCTATGTTGAATAGTTTGATTTAAACCAACTTATGGTAGAAATTCTAGGTTTTGAGTACATGCAATGGCTTCAAGTTTGGATTGTCCAGCAACTTTTACAAAAACAGTAAAAGATTCAGCTTTGCTTTATAATATAATGAATGGAGCTGATGAAAAAGATATGACTTCAATTCAAGATAAAGATATAATTTCAGATGAAGTTTTTACAAAAACTAATTTAAAAGGTAAAGTGATATGAGTTCCAAAAGAATATTTTGAAGAAGGATTAGAAGAAAATGTAAGAATAGAAATAAAAAATGCTATCAATAAAATGAAAGAACTTTGAGCAGAAATAAAAGAAATTTCTTTACCTATGACAAAGTATTGAGTTACAACTTATTATATTTTAATGCCTGCTGAAGTGTCTACTAATATTGCTAGACTAGACGGATTAAGATATGGACACAACTCGACAAAAGAATATAGTTCTGTCGATGAAATGTATCAAAATAATAGATGAGAAGGGCTTTGAGAAGAAGTTAAAAGAAGAACAATAATTTGAAATTATGTCTTGTCTGCTGGTTTCTATGATGCTTATTATAAAAAAGCTAGTCAAATTAGAACTTTAATAATACAAGATTTTGATAAAGCATTTGAAGAAGTAAATGCAATAATTTCTCCAGTTTCTCCAGAAGCTGCTTGGAAAATATGAACTAAATCATCTGATCCTTTAAAAATGTATTTAGCTGATGCCTATACAATCCCACCAAGTTTAGCATGACTTCCAGGTATTTCAGTTCCATGTGGTTTTGTAGAAGAAGATTGAGAAAAACTTCCAGTATGAATTCAAATTTTAACTCAAAGGCTTAATGAAAAAGAATTATTTGAAATAGCTAATGTTTATGAAAAAGCTATTAATTTAAGAAGTGAAATGGTTCCAGAAGGTTTTGATGATTAAGATTTAACACTAAATTTTTTCCTAATGTTTAAAATTTAACACTAAATTTTGCTTTTTCTTAAAAAAGTAGTATAATTTTTTATATTACTTTTTTATTTATAAAAAAAATGCTATTTAAAAGAAAAAAATATTTAGATAAAATATATAAATATTTAAAAAATTCTAAATTAATTATTTTGTATTGAGCTAGACAAGTATGAAAAACTAGTTTATTAAAGATTTTAATAGAAGATACAAATTTAAAGCTGGAAAAATATTATATAAATTTTGATGATATTTTTGAAAAAAAATGGAATAATAAACAAAGTTTTATAGATTATATAAATTTTAATTATTGAGTTAATTTTTATAAGGAGTGAATTTTATTTTTAGACGAAATTCAAACAATTGAAAATATAGAACAAATTTTAAAATCACTTTATGATGATGAAAAAATAAAATTACAACTAATAGCTACTTGAAGTTGATTATGGCAAATTAAAAAATTATGAAGTTCTTTAGTTTGAAGGATTAAAGAAATTTATGTATACCCTTTTTCTTTTTATGAATTTTTAGAATTAAAAAATATTGATATAAAACATCTTTCTATAGAAAAATATAAAGACTTTATGTATGAAAAAATTGAACCTTTATTAAAAGAATTTTATTTATATTGATGATATCCAGCTGTGCTTTTATCTAAAACTAAAGAAGAAAAAATAGACAAAATTTCAGAAATTCTAGAAATGTACTTAAAAAAAGATATTTATTATTTTTTAACAGAAAAAGAAGTTATTTCATTTAAAAAATTATTTTCATATTTATCTTATAATATTTCATCATCTGTAAATATTTCAAAACTATCTAGCTATTTATGAATTAATAGAAAAAAAATAGAATATTATTTAGAAATATTAGAAAAAAGTTTTTTATTATACAAAGTTTATCCTTTCTATAATAATAATAGAAAGGAATACTCAAAACAATCAGAATTTTTTTTAAATGATACTTGAATAATAAATTTTTTAAAAAGTAATTTTAATTTAATAGAATTTGAATGAGAATTAATAGAAAATTTTTCATTTTTAGAACTTTTAAAAAACAAAAAATTAAACTCTGATGAAATAAAAACATATAATAAATTAAATTGAAGCGAAATAGATTTTATTTATTGCTACAAAGAATGATGAATTATTCCGATAGAAATAAAATTAAAAAACAATGATATTATTCCAAAAATATTTAATTCTTTTGAAAAGGATTATGAGGATAACATCAGATTATTCATAAGAACTTCGACAAATTTTATATGAAATAGAATAATAAAAAATAAAGAAGTAAAGGTAATCCCCTTTTTTATGCTAGAAAAAATAATAAATGACTAAATATTTGCCAAAAGTAAGTTATTTATGATATAGTTATATTATAAATAACTTACTTTTTTATTAATAAAAAAAATGGCAACTAATCCAGAAGAAGATATAGATTCTCCAGCTAAGGTACAGGCAAGAGCAGAAGAAGCTGAGAAAGAAAGAGGTAAATTAGAACAAGATTTTGAAAAAAATATTGATAGTTCTATTATTAAAGATACAGATAAATTATGAGTAAAAGATAAAAAAGATATTATATCAAGACTAATGACTGGATATTGAAAAGATAAAGAGTGATTTAATTTAATAGATAGCCTAGAAACTGTTTTATTAGATGATTCTTTATCATTAACAGTTTGACCCCAAAGTCCAGAAGAATGAGAAAACTTTCCTGATTTTAAAGAAAGGGTTAAAGAATTTAAAAATGAATTATATTGAGATATTATAGAATCAGAAAAAATATCTGGAGAAAGTACAAAAATAGTTGAGGAGACTGCCTCTGATGTTTGAGATATTTTAGAAACAACTGAGAAAAGTAAAAAATGATGAATTGAATGAACTAAAGATAAAATATCATCTAGGCTAGATTTAGATGAAAAGCAAATTAATGAAAAATTAAATAATACTTCTGAGAGAGAAAAAAACTTATGACAAGCTAAAGAGATATTTTTTGGAAAAGAGCAAATACTAGAATATTCTGATAATCTAAAGTCTGAATCAAGTAATTTTGAAAATTTAAAAGAATTATGAGATAATATTATTAAATCTGATAAAATAGTAGATGAAGACTTAGAAAATATATTATGAAACTTTATTATAGAAATTTGAGAAGAAAAAGCTGGAGATTATGCTTTAGAAAATCCTGAAGAAATTAGTGAGGCATTAAATAATGCCTTTGAATTACAAATAGAAAAAGTAAAAGATTGAAAAGTAAATTATAGGACTGAAACTGTAGAAAATTTAAAAAAAGAAATTTTAAATGATAATTTAAGTAATCCTTTAGAAAAATTAGAAAAATTTAAAAAATTAGAAGCAGAAATAAATACTAGTGTTTGATCTATAGTAAAAAAAAGAGAAAAAAATACAACTTGAGTTGAAAATAAAAAACAATTACAAGAAAAACAAAAACAATTACAAACAGAATATAAAAAATTAAATAAAAACCCTGAGGTAAATAAGAATAAAATTCAAGAAATAATAAAAGAAGCTAAAGAAATTGAGAAAAAATTAAAAGAAAAACCTAAATCTTGAGAAGTAATGTGATGAAATGCTTTTGATAAAAATAATTCTTGAGCAGAAAATATTAGGGAAAATTAATGATTTTCAGTTTGTCAACAGAGGGCTTTAGCTCTTTGTAAAGATGTTTCAGAGAAACATCTTTACAATTTAATCCTTTTTTCCTAAATTAACTAAAAATATCAAAACTACAAAATATAATATTTCTAAAGAATATTTATATATTCATAAATCTGCTTTAATAATTGACCAATCAAGTCCACCAAATAGGTGGACTATTTTTATGTCCCAGGCAAGTAAAACCCAAGTAAAATAAGAAATTAAAACTGCTAAATCATGGTAGACAAAGTCGACACATATAGACAGAAATCATCAAAGCATTGCTAATGGAATTGTCCAAGTTACAGCTATATTAGCTATAGGAGACATATATGATATTTGTCAGAAGTTAAATAAAATTATTGGTAGAGCAAAACTCATAGCTGACAGTGTCAATACAAATGCTTCTCTTATTGCTAAAAACTGTGGAAGAAAGAAAAATATTTTAGTGAAAAATTTTTGAGTGTATAGAATTCATAAAACAGCTAAAAAAGAAAGGTGTAAACTAACATCATAATTTATAGATAATGGTGAAATTATAACCATTATAATTCATACAAAAATAATTATTGCTAAATTATGAGCAGTTCTTCAAAATGTCATAATATAATATCAAATTAATCACATTATAGAAGCTCTGATTACTGATACTGTATCTCAAACTAAAATAACAAAAGCTCATACTGATAATGTAATAATAAATATTCTTATAAAAACTGGAAATATTTTTAATAAATAACTAAGAAAAATTATTAATATTGTTATATTAAAACCTGAAACTGCAATAAAATGAGTTAGTCAAGAATTATTAAAATCTGTTTTTAATTCTTCACTCATTGTTTCCCTAGCTCATAATAATATTCCTCAAAGAAAAATTCATTCTTCTTCTGTATAAAGAGTTTTTATTTTATTTAAGAATATTTGTCTAATATTATTTAGTTTTTTTACTATATAATTTTGTTTAACTATTCCTATATTATTTATACTTCAAGCATTTACTTTAAAAAATATATTTTGTGAATAAGAATATTTTTCATAATTAAAGTTAATATCAAAATTTTCTATTTTTCTAAGTTTTTCTGTAAATTGTATAATATCTCACTTTTTTATATCAAAATTTGAAGGAATAGTTATTAATCATTCTATATTTTCTTTCTCTTGTAAAGAGAAAGTACCCGATAGGGGGATAGAGTTATTATTAAGTTTTCATATTGTTTTTAATTTTATTTTATATTCTGATTCAAATTTTTTTATTTTATTAATTCAAGTAATTTCTCAAGTTATTTTATATTTTATATCAAAAAATGGATCAACAATAGTTTGTTTTTCTAAAAGAGTATTATTTGAAAAATAACTAAAAAATATTCATAATATTGCTCAAATTATTATAAATAATAAATAAATAAAATATTTCTTAATATAAATATAAAAATTAGTAAAAATAATTATTAATACAACTAATAAGGTGAAATTTAATAAAATATTATTAACTATATTTCATATAAAAATAAATAATAAAAAAAATATACCTGTAAAAATAAATATTTTATTTATAGATATATTTTTTAATGTTCATTTACTTTTCATAAGATTGTTGATTCTTGTTTTTTTCATTTGAATAATAATTTAGATAAACCTCAAAATGAGAAAAATATTAAAATTAATGCAGAGATTTGAGATATATTTATATTATATGCTGTTTGGAAAATATCTGTTTTTCAACTAAAGAAATCTAATCAAAGTACAATAGCTCAAAACATTCATAAACCTATATATCAAAGTAATCACCTTACTTTTACATACATAGATAAAATATATAAAACAGAAAATAATATAAAAAAGACTATAGAATAGACAAAAGGTAAAGGAAAGAGTTCTCATGTTAAGGGAACTACAGAAGATGAATTATTGTATGGTATTTCAATTCAATAATCTGTTATTTTTCAATATACTTGTCATCAAAAGAAAGCTCAAATATAACCAAAAATTGAAACAAATAAAAATGATAATACTGCTCCATCTAAATATGGCTTTATATCTTTATGAAAAAGTCTTGTATTAAATAATAATACTAATAAAAATCAAAATATAGCTCAAAAAAGAGAAAAATAGTAATCACTCATAATTACAAAATCAAATGGATTTTTAATATGTTGCATATCTTTCCACCTTGAAATTATATAAAATAACCTAGAAAAGAAAAATGTTGATAAAAAATACCATAAAATAGAATTTGTGACAAAACTATCTTCATAAGCAAATCTTATAGATAATTTTTTAAACATCCAAAAGAAAAGAAAAAAACAAATAACTATTGTTAAACCAAAAATATATATTTGAAATAATCAATTAACATCAATATATGGAAACATAACTTTTTATTATTTTAAAAATATTAATTTAATTATAAGACTTTTTAGTAAAATACAAGAAAAAAACACTTATAAAAAGTATTTTTTATTATGCTCTAGATTGATAATCTTTTGTTCTTGTATCTATCTTTAATTTATCTCATACTTTTATAAATAATGGAACTTGAATAACTAATCATGTAGTCAAAGTTGCAGGTTTTTTTCAACCTGTTGCAGTATCTCATTTTTCCCCTGGTGGAGTTTCAGTAACCTCTAATATTGCAGTTGCATCAAGGTTTACATTTATAGGAATTCCATTATATTCTTGAAGAGTTACTTTGTCTCAATCTGTTAAAAATAGCTCTGCACCACTTAAAACATCTTTAGATAATTCTACTTGTTCAAATGTTTCTTGATTCATAAACATATAATTTATCCCATCATTATATAGGTAATCATAATTTGTCATAGCAATATCTGCCTCTTCAAATTTATCATGATCTGAAAATGTTTTAGTAATTGTTGCTCAAGTTAATAAATTTTTAGCTTTTACATTAATTATTGAACCACCTCTTCACATTACTTTTTGAGCATATTTAACAGTTTCATAAGGACTTCCATCCATTATAAACTTTTTCCCAATTTTTATTTCACTAGAACTGTACATAGTTTTTTTTTAAATTTTATTTAGCATATTGAATTACTCTTGATTCTCTTATTAAATTTACTTTAACTTCTCAAGGGTAACTTAATTTTTCTTGAATTTCATCTGCTATTTTTTTAGCCATTTCTTGAGCTTGCAAATCTGAAACTGTTATAGCATCTACAAAAACTCTAATTTCTCTTCAAGCACTTATTGCAAAGGCTTTACTTACTCATGAAAAACTTTGAACTAAAGATTCCATTTCTTTTATTCTTTGAAAATAATCCTCAATTGCTTGTCTTCTTGCTCAAGGTCTAACTGAACTTATAGCATCAGCAACTTGAACTATAGCAGCTTCTAATGAAATTGAACCTTGTTCTCAATGATGATTTTCAATCATATCAACTAGCTTTGAATTTAATCAATGTTTTCTTGCAACTTTTCATCCAATTTCAGGATGAGTTCATTCAATATCTTGGTCAAGAGCTTTTCATAAATCATGTAATAATCAACCAATTTTACATAATTGTGGATCTGCTCATAATTCTCTAGCTAAATGCTCAGCTATTAAAGCAACTTCTTTAGAATGCTTTAATATATTCTGACCATAACTAGTTCTAAATCTTAATTTTCAAATTATAGGTACAATTTCCTCTGGAAGAGAAGTAATATTTAATTCTCAAAGTATTTGATTACCTAATTCCATTAATAATAACTCAGCCTCTTCATGAGTTTGAGCAAAAACTTCTTCAATTCTAGCAGGTTGAATTCTACCATCCTCAATTAATTTTTCAAGAGATTTTTTAGCAACGTATCTTCTAAATAAATCAAAACCAGAAATAAATACTGAATCTGGAGTATCATCAATAATCAATGAAACTCAAGCAACTTTTTCAAAAGTTGTAATATTTCTACCTTCTTTACCAATTAATTTACCCTTAATATCTTCACTAGGAATTGGTATTAATGTAGTTGTTACTTCACTAGTAACATCTCAAGCATATTGTTGAATAGATTTTAATATTATTTCTCTAGTTTCTTCAACTTTCTTTTTTTCAACAGATTTTTTATGTTTAGCTATAATAGATAAAGCATCACTTTCATATTTTTTAGATATTTCATCTAAAAATATTTCTCTAGCTTCTTTTTCTGTAAGCTTAGAAATTTCAGAAATTTTAGAATTTAATTCTTCTTCTTTATCTAATAACTTATGTTTTACATTATTTAATTCTTCTTCTTGTTTTAATAAAATTTCTTGTTTTTTAGATACTTTATCAAATTTTTCCTCAATTTTTCATTCTCTTTCAATTAATTTAGCTTCTTGTTTTTCTACTTTATCTAAAAAATTTTCATATTCTTTTTTAGAAGTTTTTAAAATTGAATCTGCCTCTTTTCTAGCTTCATCCAAAATTTTATCCTTTTTACTTGTTGCTTTTTCAAGCATATTAACTGATTTATCATTTGCATTAGCTAGTTTTCTATTCTCCCAAATAAAGAAAAAGACACTTACAAATGCAGCTCATAATAAAGCAGCAAGAATACTTATTCATATATTCATTTGTTTTTATTTATAAATTAAAGTTATTAACTTATAAAATATTTTTCAAAAAATGCGCCCCAAAGGAAGTACTCTTGGGGTGTAGTTTATTAATATATAATTTTAGAATAATTTTTAAGTTTATAGACTTTTTTTGTCTTGTTTATCTAAAATTATATATATTTAATAGAATTTTTATATTAAAATATTTCACAAGAATCTGTAAATATTTTTATTATTTTTTTAATATTTATGTTGAATTTATATCAACAAGTTTAGTATATTTTTATTTACAAAAAAAGCAATTTATATTTTTAATAAATTGCTTTTTATATAAACTATTAAAAGTTAATTAAATTTAAAAATCAATCTAACCCTTTTTTATCAATTCAATTTTTTGAAACATAAAATTTATCTATAATTCATTTTAGCTCATATCATCATGTAGATCTTGAACATAATCATAAACCGTTAAGTGCATCATCAACTATTACTGAAGAGATAGTTCATTCTTTAATAATATTTCAGTTCCTTACAATAAACCATTTTCAATCCTTAGATGATATTAATACATTATTATAATTTCAATAATCAATATCTATTTCATTTCATGTATTAACTCTAATTGCATTTCAATCAACTAATGCTGAATCAAACAAAAAAGTAGAATTATCTATATTTGTAAAATTATGTTGTATCCTAAAATTATATCATGAATTTCAGAAAGTTGCAAATGCAATATTATAACTTATATTATCTCCTTTTTCAACCTTATAAGATATATATACTAAAAACTCATCTCTTCATCAAAGAAGTTCCAATCAATTTCAAATAACTAATCTTCATAATCAATCACACTTTAATCATCTATTCAAATCCGTTTTAACAACCTTTAAATTTCATATATTTTCAACTAAATAATTATTAAATATATTTTTTAATCATTTATCAAAATCAAAATATGCTATTCAATTAGGATCATTTTTTATAATATTGTCATTTTTAGATATAATACTAAGAAATCATCAAATATATCATCAAGTTCATGATAAAAAACTGTTATCAAATATTGCTTTAAAGTTATCTGTTGAATTCATTAATTCTAATCAATTTGTTTTAAAATCATCTAATTCTTGTATTGGCCTATTTGTACTATCTATTAAAATTCACAATTTCTTCCCTTTTATTTTTGGATATCTTTCTGAATAATCTATTGCTTGAGATTTATTTAACATATTGTTATTTAAAGCTACTACATCTTTATTTTCTTCTTCTAAAAAAGTTAATAGTTGAAAATATTTTTTATTTCTTGTTAAATAATAACTGAAATATTGTTTGTCTTTTGGGTCTAATCAACTTTCTGTGTATTCTATTGTTTCTAATACATTTTTTCAAATATATCACTGATAAGATATTAATGAACCACTATATAGTATATTAACTTTATCATCTGGAATTGGAAGAGATTTTTTTGTTCTATACAATTATAAAGCATCAGACATTGATTTTAATTGTGATATTCTATTTACATCTCTTGTTCAAGCTAAATATCAAGAAAATGATACAAATCATACTGTTGCTAGAATTGCTAGTATTGTAATTACTACTATTAATTCTACAAGAGTGAAGGCTCTTTTTTTATTTTGCATACTTTTTTTATTAATTGTTAAAAACTAATTATAGTTCCCATTATATCAAAAAAAAAAAAAACAGAAATTTATTTCAAAGAAAATAGTTTTACATTCAGTAAAACTATTTTCTAATTTAAAATTCTATTTTTATACATCTATCTACTCATCAATTATCTTTAAAAATTTTAAAATTTAGTTTCTTTGAATTTAGATAATTAATAGCCACTTTTTTTTGATCAAATCATATTTCTATAAATAAAACCACCCCTAGCCCCTCCTTACCAAGAAGGGGAGTAGATAATATTTGTTCAATTAATTTTTCATATAACTCAAATCATGTTCAGGCTCCTCAATACAGTGCAACTGATGGTTCATGTAAAATTACATCTTTGTCCATATTTAAAAAATCTTCATCTTTTATATAGGGAAGGTTAGCTGTAATTATATACTGTGTTATCTCCCCCTTTATAAAAGGGGGATTAAGGGGGATTTTAGATAATAAATCTGATTTTAATAATTTTATTTTATTTTCTAAATTATGAGTTTTAATATTTTTTCTAGCAACTTTTAATGCATCTTCTGAAATATCTACTGCAAAAGATTTCTTCAAAGGACTAAAACCCTCTGTTGACACACTTTTTACAACTGATATTGGAATTGCTCAACTTCATGTTCAAACATCAATATATATAATATTATTCCCCTCTCATGTAAGGGGAAGGATTAGGGGTGAGGTATTAATTTCTTCAATAGCTTGTTCAACCATCACCTCTGTATCATTTCTTGGAATAAGACATCTTTTGTCTACATAAAAATCTAATCCATAAAATTCTGCTTTTTCTAAAACATATTCTATTGGATAACCAAAAACTACTTTTCTGAAAATATTTCTTAATTCTTCTAATTCTTTTTCTGAAATTTTTAAGTCATCACTTAAAAAAAACTGAGATTTATTTAATCCAGTTTTTTTTAATAAAATTTTTTCTACAATATTAATTTGTAGTCAAAATTTTCTTCATATTAATAATAATTCTTGTTTTTTCATAAATATTAAGATGATAGAGATTATCTTTCAAATTTTTTTCTATTAAATATAATAACTGTTAAAGTTAAAATAATAGCTAAATAAACTAGTGAATAAAAAGTATTGAATAAAAAGAAATTAAAATGAAAATCTTTAAAACTTCATATTACATCTTTTATATTTAATGCTTCTAGTGGTGGAAATAATAATTGAAGCCCTTGTGTGAAGTAAACTGTTATTTCATTTTTTGTTCTTTCAGCCATTGTCAATAATAGAGAAAAGCTATGACTAAGGAAATAAATCATTATAGACACTAATATAACTAACATATTAGACATAAATGTTGATAAGAAGAATACTATTGAAAGTAATATTTCTAATTTAAAAAATGTAAAAATTAAAGACCACATTATTAAATAATTTATCTCTATATCTTTAAAAAATAAAACTCCTAAAAATAAAATTGCTTGGAATAGTACTATTAAAAATATTGTTCAACTAAAACCTAAAAATTTTCATATTATAAATTCATATCTTTTTATAGGTTTTGATAAAATTAAAAAAATTGTTTTTCATTCTATTTCTTTAAAAAGTAACTGACTTCAAACAAATAAAACTCCTATTATTCAAAATATTTCTATCATTGCTAAACCAAAATCAACAATAACTTTATTATCATCTCAAATTGTTAATTGTCATAATAAAATTGAAAAAATTATAAAAACAAAAGCAAAAAATAAAATTAAATATAAAAATTTATTTCTTACTATTTCTTTAAAAGTGTTAAATGCAATATTAAACATAATTATTTATTTTATTTAATTAAATACAGAAAGCTAAAGCATTCTGTTAATTTGTTTGAAAACCAATATATCAACAGTGAGGCTTTAGCCCTCTGTTAAAATATAGTACTTAGTAATAATGGAATCTAAAATTCATAATCTAAAAAACCTTTATTTCCATTAATAAAAGAGATTATATCCATACTCTTCTTTCCTGCAAGTTTTACTTGTCTTAAAATTAATATTTTTTTATCAAAACATATTATTCAAATTGTTTTTTTATTTATTTTTATTACTTTTCAAGGAATGTAGAGATGTCCATTTATGGCATCTTTTTCTAAGACACCATAAATGGGTATCTCTACATTTTCATCAAATATTTCACAAGTTTCTATATTTAATTTAACATTATTGTAAAAAACATAAATTCAAGGCCAATTATGATATGCTCTATATTTATTATAAATTTCACTAGAAGTTTGATTTGAAAAATTTACTTCTCAATCTTCTTTAGATATTTTAGAACAATATGTTGCTTTTTCATTATTTTGAGGAGTTGCTTTTATTTTTCACAACTTAATTTCTTCTAAAGTAGATACTGCTAATTCTGCTCAAAAACTTTCAAATTTATCAAAAATATCTTGAGTTTTGTCATCTTTGTCTATATCAATTTCCTCTATTTTAAGGATATCTCACTCATCCATTCATTTTGACATAAACATAACTGTCAATCCTGTTTTTTTGTCTCAATTTTTTACTGCTTCTTGAATAGGTGATGCTCATCTATAATCTGGCAAAATACTTCAATGTAAATTAATACATCAATATTTAGCAGAATTTAAAACTCTTTTTGGAACAATTTTTCAATATGCTACTACTAAAATAAAATCTAACTCTAAACTATCAAGATAATCTAAAAAATCTATATTTTTTAAAAGTTTTTCAGGTTGTAAAACTTCAATATTATTTTCTTCAGCTAAAATTTTAACAGGAGTTTTTTCTAATATTTTTTTCCTTCAAACTGGTTTATCTGGTTGAGAAACAACTAATTTTAAATCAACTCTAGAGTCTTTTAATAAATCATCTAAAATATTTTTAGAAAATTCTCATGTTCCAAAAAATGCTATTTTCATTGTTTTTATTTTATTATTAAGGTCTAATCATACATGATACTCATAAATCTATTTCTTCATCAGATAAATTATCACAATAATATGAACATAATCCTTTTATATAAGGATTACAATCATTTACTTTTATTTTATAGAAAACATATCATCAAAAAATTAATAAAATGAATATAATTAAACTAATTACTATCTTTTTCATATTTTATTGTTTTATAAACTATAACTCTTAAAATTTAATTTTAGATATTGTTTCATCTAATTTTTTATTTTCTTTAGAATTTACTAAAAGTTTAAGTTGTTTTTCAGTAAAATAACTAATTTTAATTTCTTCTATATTTAACATTTATTTATTTTTTAATTTCTATAAATTTTTCTACTCATTCTCTTTCAAAGAATAAATAAATTTTACTAACATCTCATCAATCTGGAGTTATACTTTTTTTTCAATTTAAGTTTTTAATTTCTACTGAAATATATCAAGTTCAAGTTTTATCAGATTCAGAATTTATATTAATTAATTCTAATTTGTTTTCATTATTTTCTATTATATTATCTGGAGAATAATAGTTAATAAAAATTTCATTTAGAGTAGATCAAGAATAACTAGATAAAATTTTAGATTCAATATTTTTTGAAAAATTATAATTATAAATTAGACTACTATTTAATAATTTAGTTTCTTGAAATTTAATTCAAGAATATATTTTTAAAATAGCTCAAGAATTACTATTTATAATTCAAGTTCCTGTTTCGAAATCCATATTTAATTTTTGTTTATAATCAAGTCATATATTATTAATACTTCCTGTAAATCAAAAACTATTTTTATTTATAAATATATTATAATCTAATATTTTTTTATTATCTATTTCAGAATCTAATTTTTCTATTGTATCTACTACTTTTTCTATTTCAGAAGATATTTTTAAACTAGACACTTGTCTAAAAAAATAAATAACTCCAGTAGAGCTTATAATAGTAATTATAGTTATTACTATTAACAATTCAATTAATGTAAATGCTTTTTTATTCATATTTAGAAAATTAATGGTAAATTAATTAATTTTTTCTTTATTTCTTTGCTATCATTAATTTTTGATATTCATTTTTCATTTTGAAAACTATTATAAGTTTTTTCTATTGAAATAAATAATTGCTCAATATTTTCAAATCTATTATTAGCTGAAAACCTATTTAAAATAACATCTAATAAATTTGTATAGTAAGTTTCTAAATCTGATATCAACATTTCTATAGGCAATCCTAAAGATTCAATATTTCATCTATGTACAATTGCATTTCTTACTCTATATAATCTATAAAGATTCCGCTTAATTTTATTTTTATTTTTTTCTACAAACTTTTGTGGAGATTTAAATTGTTCATGTAATCTAAATAATTTTACCTTTACTAAATCATTCTTATCTAAAAAATTACATTTAAACAAATTATCCCAGCTATCTCATTTTTCTTTTAATATTTTATAAAGATTTGTTACAATATATGTATCATCATCTGTTAATATTTTATTTAATTCTATTTTATTATTTGAACGATTTAATTGAACCTGAACCATATCTTTTAATATATCCTTAACTAATGATAAAGAATCAATTAATGGATAAAAAGAGTGAATATTTTTCCAAGTTTGTGATTCTTTTTTAAAATTTAAAGAAAAAATATGCTCCCATCATATCCATAAATTTAAAAATTTATGTTCTAATGTATCTGATTCTAAAAAATATCTATAGAATCTAAAAATTGTTTTTATTTTTTCTTTAGTTGAATTATCAATTTCTTTTGATTCATAAATTTCTTTAACCTTTTTATTCTTTTCATTAAAGAAATATATAGAGCTTCATTTTCTATGTATATTTAATGAATCAGAAATATTAATAAAATTAATATTTCATTCTTCATCTTTTCAAATAACATTATTATATACTAATAGTCTATTATTAGTATATTCAAATCTAACTTCATCTAAAAATGTATTTATTTCTTTTAAAATTATATTTCAAGTAGAAATATAATCTATTCCTTTTTTATTTATTCTTAACCAAAAACTATTTTGTCACTCCTTATTTTTTTGAAAAAATCTTCAAATAGATTTATTTACTCAATTTTTATTAGAGAAATCTTCACTTAAGAGAAATGGAAATTCTTCAATAAAAATATTCTCTTCTCAATACTTATTTTTAAATATATCTATAATGTCTTTATTTCTATTTATTACTTTAAAATAAATAGAAAAATCATTAATTTCTTCACTAAACAAATCAATAAAACAATTAAAATCAACTTTATTGCAAATAAGAAAATTATTTATATTTTCATATATATAATACCTAGAATAACCTATTCTTAATATTTCTGTTGAAAATGAATAACATATTTTTTTTATTGAGGTAAAGTCTCACGGTTTAATTTCTTCTTCTTTTTTATTAAGTATATCTAAAAGTTGCTTTTTAGATTTTTCAAAATAACTATTTTTTAAATTTCTTATAATAGGATTTATTCTATTTTTTAGTTCATCAATAAAATAAACAAAGTCTTTATTCTTAGACATTGAATTAATAAAATTATTTTCTTTTCATAATGAATCTCTTAAAAAAGTATGAAATTCTTTAAATATATTATTATATTGTTTATAAATAATATCTTTTGAAGAACGATATAAATACTCTTCAATAAGATATGTTATATGTTCAGATTGAATATAACTACCTCATTCAGTTGTATTTATATAATCTATAAGTTCTTCTAATAACCTTTTAGGATTAGAGATACTTACTTTATAATATTTTGGAGTTCCTACATTGAAATACTCTCTCATAATTTCTCAAAAATATTTTTTTATTTGTTTTTTATTTGACATATAAACTTTTTTAGAATATAATAGCTATGTTAATTAAGTTGAATGTATTTAGATATTAAATCTTTTTACTGGCTTAATTATTGAGAAAAACTCTCAATCTTTAAAAAGTGTGCTCAAGGCATGCTTTTTTATTTTTTTAAATAAATCTTTTCAACTATTTTATTTATAAAAACTACTATAAAAACTATTATAATAAAAACTATTATTTTACCTAATCTATCTAAAAAAAGTGCTGTTAATCAGAATACAAATGATAGACAATATATTAAAATTAGAACTTCTTTTTTAGATAGTCATAATTTTAAAAGTCTATGATGTAGATGAGTTAAATCTCATTTTAATGGGCTTTTTCAAGACATTAGTCTATTAAGGACAACATAGACAGTGTCGACAGCATATATTCAAAATACTACTAAAACTGTTGCTACTTTTCAACCTGAAATTATTGCAATAGTAGCAAGCATAAATCATAAAAACATTGTACCAGAATCTCACATTAATATTTTTTCTCTAACTTCAAAGTACCAATATGGAATTAAAATTCAAATTAAAATAATAGTAATATGCATTATAAATTCTGCATTTCTTATTCATCAATCATAATTATCTTTCAAAAATAATATATATCAAAGTAAGAATAATATTAAAAATGAAATTATTGATAATCAACTTGTATTTCAAGTTATTCAATCCGTCCAATTAACTGTATTAAATATAAAAACATACCAAAATATAGTAAAAATAACTGGAATAATAAATATTTTAAAATTTAATATTTCTATAAAATAAGTTTCTAAATCTAATATTCAACCAAAAATATTACTAACATATCATATTTTAATTGAAGTTATTCAAATAACTGCTCAAATAATTATTTGAATAATTAATCTTTTTTTAGCACTTACATTAAATAAATCATCTACAAAACTTATAACTGTAATAATAAATCAAAATCACCAAATTAAATATAATTTTTGATTATGTTCAACTCAAAAATAAGATAATATAAAAAAACATATAAATAATATTATTCCTGTTGAATAAGGTACAGGTTTCCTTTTTTTATTATATTTTTTAGGATTATCTAAAATATTTAATTTATAGAATAATTTTTTTATTAATAAGGTTATTATTAAAGAAAAAATTATAGATATAATAAATAATGTGAAAATATTTAGCATTATTATTTTTTTATTTTTTTATTAATATATTTTGGTAAAAGCTTTAAAAAATATATTAGTGCAGTTGTAGTTAAAAGCATATATCATAGAGAAATTCAATCAATACTTCAGTTATTATAACTCAAATAGACTCAAATTATTGATCATCATATTATAAAAAATGTTCAACCTAAATTCAGGAAATATCTAAAACTATCTTTTGTACTAACTAATCAGATTGTAACTAAAGAAAAACCTATAACTTGTAATAAACTAAATAATTGTGGATTAAAATAATTTATAAACAATATAAGTAATAATATATTACCATTGATTTTTCATTAAATATTTTAATGTCTTTTTTATAATTATAGTATGTAAATGCTTTTATTCAAGTTATTATAAATGATATTTGAAATAATATATATTGATAAAAATCTTGAAAAATTAATCAGTATAATCATAAAACTACAAACAAGAATGTTCCTGCAACATGATAAAAAGATCAAATTTTATTATTTTTTTCAGAATAATTTCACATTGCAACCATAATAAAAAGATTTGCTGTAAAATTAAGAAAAAATAATAAAATTATTTCTAATAAATTTCATTTTCAAGTAAAAAAAACTATTGCTAATATTATAATTAATATTAAATATACCCACCAATTTTGTCTACTAAAATTTTTTAGTTCTTGTAAAAACATTTTTTTAAATTATTAATTTCAACAAGGTGGCTTTAGCCCCTTGTATATTTTTTATTTATAAATAGGAAATTGCTCACACATTTCTTTTACTTCTAATCTAATTTCTTTAATTCTAGAATTATTTGAAATAAATTCTCTAAATTCTTTTTTCTGAATTTTTCTTTCTTCTCTTGTTTCCTTGTAATTAAACTCTGAAATTATTTCTTTTATTTCATTCATCCAAGAAGCTAGTTTTATAACTTGTGGTTCTTTCATTCATCTATGAGATAAAATTGGAGTTCACATTCTTATTCCACTTGGAAAAAATGCTGTTCACTCATCATTTGGAATTGTATTTTTATTTAAAGTAATTCATGCTTTGTCTAGTGCTTTTTGCATAAATTCTCATCTTCATTTACCAACTCAAGCTAAAACTAAATGATTATCTGTTCAATTTGTTGCTACATCAAATCAGTAAGTAGACAATTCACTTGCCAATTTTTTGGCATTAATTACTATTTGTCTATTTAGTTGTCTATATTTTTCAGTTTGTGTTTCTCAAAGTGCAACTGCAATAGCCAAAGTTTGATGGTTATGTGGTCAACCTTGTAGTCCTGGAAAAATAGATTTGTCTATCTTTTTTGATAATTCTGAATCAAATTCTAATCATTTCTCTGTAACCATTATTAATGCTCCTCTCGGACCTTTCAAAGTTTTATGAGTAGTTGTCATAATTACATCACAAAAAGGTGCTGGCGAAGTATGAACTCCTGAAATAACTAAACCTGAAATATGTGAAATATCTGCCATTAAATATGCTCAAACTTTTTTAGCTATTTTACTAAATTCATCAAAAGGGAATTCTCTAGAATATGCAGTAAAACCTACAACTATAACTTTTGGTTTATGTTCTATTGCCAATTTTTCAACTTCTTCTAAATCAATAAATCAATCTTCTTTTAATCAATATTGTACAGCATTGAAAAATTTAGAAGTAGCAGACACAGAATGCCCATGTGTCAAATGTCCACCTTGAGATAAAGCAAGTCATAAAATTGTATCTCAAACATTACATAAAGCATTATAAATTGCCATATTTGCTGGGCTACCTGAATAAGCTTGAACATTTACATGAGCAACACCAGGAAAAGCAATTTTAGCTCTTTCTATTGCAAGAGTTTCTACTTTGTCTACAACTTCATTTCCTCAATAATATCTTTTTTTGGCATATCATTCACTATATTTATTAGTAAATGGACTTCATAATGCCTCTATAACAGACACACTTGCTAGACATTCACTTGGAATAATATCAAGAGAAGTTTCTTGTCTGTTCATCTCTGCCATAATTAAATCATATGCAACTTTATCTGTTCTTTTTAGGTTTTCAAAATTCATAGTTTTTTTGGTTAGGTTTTTAAATTATTTGTTTCCTTATTTTTATGAAAGTGTCCCTTAATTTTATAAAAGCCTTATTTTAAAGGATTTATTAAAGTAAAAATAGGTTCCCTTATTTTTATTAAATTTCCCTTAATTATTTTTTTAATTTATATAAAGCATTAATATCTCTAATTTTTATACTATCTCTAAATAAAAAATCATCTTGTATAAATTTTAATAAATAATTTCTTAGCATTTTTTCTGAAATCATCAATTTTTCTTTCATTTCTAAAATTGTAGATTTTTTATTTATTATTATATAATTTAATATTTTCTGTTGATTTTTATTTAAATTATTAAATTCTTTTTCAATTTTTTCCATAGTTTTTTCTGATATTGTATCTTCACTTTTTGAAATATTATTTCTTAAAATTAAAGTTACAATTTCATTTTTATCAATATATTCTGGTTCAGAAAGTAAAGATTTTTTCATTGAATCATAAATTCTATTTACTCATTCATTTAATTCTCTAACATATCACATTTCTGATAAAACTTTTACTATTCTTGGATTTCTAGAATATCTTTTTTCTTTAATATTTTCAACTGTAACTCAACCAGGAAGTGGTCAGGAGTTTGAAATCTCTAATCTATCATCAAAATGTTTAATATAAATTAAATTTCATTGTAAATTATATGATCTGTGAACTAAAGCATTAACAATTCACTCAAGCCAAGCTTCTTCAGGATATTCTGGAACTTTTACAAATTTTCAAGATTTTATATCTAAATAATAATAGTCTCTAAAAATATTATTTAAAAATCTTTTTACAAGTTCTATAATTCTTGGTATATTTCATTCAAATCTCTCATCTTTTACTATATTTAAATTTACTCAAGTTTCTTGTTTATTTCAAATATATCTTATATATCTTAAAGATGATGATGCAATATATGTTTCAGGATTTTCTGCAAAAAGTAATATTGCTGAATTTTTAAAAATATAATTTCAATCCTTTTTTATAGCTAAATTTCTATAAACAAGTAAATCATTATAATCTCATTTAAAATTAATTTTATTTTTATAAAAATCTAAAACACTTTTTCTAAAATCAATTTCTTCAAAATCTTTTCTTTTTTCTTCCTCAAAGTTTCTAATAAATTTATTATATTCTAAAAATTTTACTCATTCTCTATCTAATTTAATTGTTTCATCTCAATTTCTAAAATAAACTTCTTCATTATCTTTTCTAAAAAAAGTTCTTTCTCTATCTGCTTCAATATTATAAATTAATATTAATTTTCAATCTATAGTTACTTCTTCTATTTGAATTAAAGCAGGTGGTGAAATAAAATCAAAAACTACTTGTTTATAGTCATTTAATTCTGTATTATTCAATTTATTTAAATCTTGTATTTTTCAACTATTAATTCAAAGAACAAAAGTACCTCAATCTGCATTTAACATTCAAATTATTACATTTGCTACTTTTATTGGCTTCAGTCAAATTTTTCAATTAGGTTCAAAAAGTCATTTTCTTTCAAAAATAACTGATTCATTTTTATTTAAAATATAATCTAGTGTTATTTTTGAATCATATCTTGATATTATTTTAACTTCCTCATTCATAAACTTTCTAAATTAATTAAATATCTTCTCATAAATTATCTATAACTCTTCAAATAAATAAAATTATTTATAAATAATTAATTTTGTAGTTTTTTTATAATTCATAATTTTTTTGATTATTAAATAAATTTTTTCTTCAATATTTCAATAGTTTCAGTTATCTTTCAAGCATTTAATTTTATAAAATCAAAATTATCTTTTGAATAAAAATCTGAATAAACATGGCTCATTTGATTTCTAATATCTAAAAATTCATCCCATAAATCTAATGAATCAATATAATCTAATTTATAAGATTCTCTAATAATTTCTTTTGGCGCAGGGCTAAAATTTAATTGATTATATTCTAGAACTTTTTTTAAAGTTTTCCAGGAAATTTCAACTGTATATTCAAACCTTTGGATAACTCAATCTTTTTCTAATTCTGAAAAAATATCTTGTTCTACAAATACTTTTTGTAAGCTTTTATTTGCTTTTTCACAAAGTAATATTTGTTTCTGTAATCTTTTTAATTCCATTTTATTATTTTATTAAGTGCTATTTCTTTAAAATCATTATCTACTGCATTAAAATCAACTAAATCTATTAAATATGGTAATTCTCTTAATTTATTTTTTATTTTCATTAATTCCTGAAAGCTTAATCTTTTTTCTCAAATTATTCAAATATCATAATCTGAATTTTTTTTATAATTTCACATAGCTCTACTTCAAAAAAGAAAAGCCTTAAATTTATTTTTATCTAAATTATCAAAAATAATTTCTTTCATTTTATTTTCTGGAGATATATTATTCACAATTTAAATAATTAAAAAATATTTATCTAATAATATAATTTTTTTACTATATATAATATAACTTTTTTTATTAAAATTTCAATAAAAAAGTTAAAACAAAAAAAAAAGAGCAAAAAAATTGACCTTTCTAATATAATATAATTATTATGATAAATTAAATTTTATCAAAATATTTTATTAATAAATTAAAAAATATGTGAGAAAAAATAGAATTTAGTGATTCTATGCTTGATTTTAGAAGTGATGCTAAAAAATTAGAATTATTTGATAAAAAAATTGATAAATTAAAAAAGTCTTGATTCAAAAAGAAAAAATTATTATCTGTTTTAAATTCAGAATTAGAAAACACAAAAACTGAAGAGTCTTTTTACATAAATTATAAAGAAACAAACAAAGAGGAAATTGAAAAAGATATTAAAGATATTTCTTCTTACAAAGAAAGATTGAAAAATCTTATTAATGATATTGAAGAATGAGAGGAAATTGAAAATGAAATTATAGATAAATCATTTTTAGAAACAGCTTTTTCATTTGATACTGAAAAAATGTTTAAAAATATTAAAATCTCTTTCAATGAATTAAAAGAAAATATATTTTTTAAAAAATGAAGTGATTTTGAAAAAAGAAAGTTTGAAGTTTCTTCATTTATTCAAGTTTGAGAAGACAGCATTACTATTGTTGACCAAAAAGTTTTTGATTTAATTGATTGAAAAGATTGAATTGAATTAATTGAATCTGAAAAATATAAATTATCTGATAAAGAAGATAGTATTTATATTGAGAAAATAGAAAATTCAGATAAAGGTAAAAAAAATAGTGTTGATGAAAAAGAAAAAGTAGTTAATAAAAAATTAGAAGAAAAAGATATTGATTTTTCAAAACTATCACCAAAAGATTTTATGATAAAAATATTAGAAAAATTATATGATAGTAAAGATATAAAAGCATATTTTGCTTCAATGGAATGAAAAGGAACTATGTTATCAATTTCATATAGAAGTGAACTTTGAAACCAAATATGAAAAAAAATTAAAAGTAATGAGCAATTTTTTAATATTTTAGATTATAAAAATGAATTATTTAATGATGTTGATGGTTCAAATTTTGCTTCAGAAATAACAACAGATAGTATGATTTCATCATATTCAAATAATTTAGAATATAGAGATTTAGATAAATTTATTGACTGATTAGAAAATGAAAAATTATTAAATCATGAAATGAAAAATAATTTAATTAATGGTGTTTCTAAAAATTTAACTGAAGAAAATGTTGTAAAATATTTAAATAATTATGATAGTTTAAATGATAATACTTATTTAGAATTATGAAGATTTTCTGAGATTAAAGAAGTAAAAACTAGAATTGATAATTATTATGACACATTAGATTGAGAAGATAAAAAATGGTTTGAAACAAATTATAAAACAACTAATTCTAAAGAATATAAATATGACTAAAAAAGAAAATTTGAAGCAGAAGGAAACTAGAAATAATCTTCTTTATGGTAAACTTGTAAAAGTTTGAAAAATAGAGCTGATGATTGAACAAATAAAGGATTGAGAATTATAAAAAATTCTTGATAAAAATAATTTAAATTAATAATAATACAACAAAATGACTGAAACACTTAAAAATGTAGAAAATACAGAAATAAAAAGTTTAGTTGAACAAATGGATAAACTAGACTTAGAATTTGATAAAAAATCTTCTCAATTATCTAGAAAAGTTGCAGATATAGAGGAAGGAATTGAGGAGTTAAAAAATAATACTACTATTAAAGAAAAATATTCTTCTTTAATATTTGAGTTAGAACAAATGTTAGAAGATTTAAGAGTAGATTAAAATATTGATAATATGTATACAAATAATAAAATTATTGAAAAACTAAATAATATATCTTGAACAGAATTATTTACAACAAATAGAGAATTATTTTTTAATATTTATAATAATTTTAATAATGCTAGTATTATAACTTCAGAAGTGAAACAGCTTTTTAGGAAAAAATTTGCTGAGTATGCTAAAACTTGAAATTATGAATTTAAAGATTGAGCAGAAATACTAATTAGAAGTGGTAATGTAGAATGAGCTTGAGGAAGAAAATATTTTTATATAAAACAAGAAGATCTTACTAAAGTTCCAGGAAATTATAATTGGAATTTAGAAACATGACTTGCAGGATATTTTTGATAAAAAAATAAATTACATTCGTAATTTATTTTTTTTCTTCAATATTTTTTTCTTCAACAACATTCCCCAACCTTTCATTTTCCTCATCAATTACAACTTGAAGTGTTCATTTTTTTATGAAACTTTTTAGAATAGTTTTTGCTTCCTCTAGTTGTCTATCATAAATTTCAAAATCTTTTTGTTCTAAATTTTCATCACATTTTCATACTTTAATACATTCTTCTAAATCATAATCTTGTTTTTCTATTTTTACTTTTATATCTGCTTCTATTCATTCTCAATCTATATTTTTATCTTTTGGGGTGAACCATTTTGCAATTGTAAGTTTTACCATACTTCAATCATCTAAATTAAATGGTTTTTGAACTGACCCTTTTCAGTATGTTTTTTCTCAAACTAAAATGGCTTTATCATATTCTCTTAAGGCTCCTGCTGTAATTTCGCTTGCACTTGCTGAACTTTCATTTATTAAAATTATTATTTTTTTATCAAATACTCATCAAATATTTGTACTAAAATAAGGTTCATTAAAAATTTTATTTTTATATTTTGTAGTAACTAATAAATCTCATCTTTTTATAAATTCTGATAAAATTTCAACTGCACTAAGTAGATAACCTCCTCAATTATTTCTTAAATCAATAATTAATCAATCAATTTTTTTTTCAGATAAATTATTTAAAGATTTTTTAAATTCACTTGCTGTTTCTTCACCAAAAATATTTAATGCAATATAACCTATATTTTCTTTTTCAAAATATTTTTCTTCAACAGAGGGTATTTTAATTTTTCATCTAATTACCTCTATTTCTAAAGCTTCTTTTTCTCAAGTTCTTAAAATTTTTAATAAAACTTTTGTTCCTGCTGGACCTTTTATTTTAGAAACAGCTTCAACTAAAGTTAATTTATCTAATTTTTCATTATTAGCTTCAGTAATTACATCTTCATTTCTAAGTCAAAATTTTTCTGCTGGAGAACCTTTTAAAACTCTTTCAATTTTTACTCAAAAGTCTAGTTTATCAACAACTGCTCATATTCATTCAAAATCTCATGATAACATTTTTTCAAATTCTTCATTGTCTTTTTTAGAAAAATACTCAGAATGTTTATCTCATAATGATTCTACTAATCATTTTGTTGCTCAAGTTATTAAACTTTGTTTTTTTATTCAATCTAAATCATAATAATCTTTTTTTATTATTGAATATGTTTTCCATAAATTCTCTAAATCTAAGTCTTTTTCATCTCAAAAAATTCAAATTCTAGAAATATTTTTATCTAAACTATTTTGAGTTTTTAATATTTTATTAACATATATTTCCTTTACTTTATCAGACAAATAGATTCATAGTAAAAAACTTGTTAAAATAAATGTTAAAACTAATACAACTTTTGAACTTTTTCTCATTATTCTTTTTTAAATAGTAAAATTTTTAATAAAAACTTTTAAACAAAAAAATTATATCTTTTATAGAAAAAAGGCAAGTCAATATCTATTTTAATTATATATAAGAAAAATGTTAAAAAAATTTTATTACTTATAAATAGCATTTTTTTTTATA